>JAJDOJ010000009.1 GCA_022340215.1 Gammaproteobacteria bacterium | reverse complement strand
GAACTTGCGGAACGAATCGAAAACAACGAGGGCGATCGATGAAACCTCGCACCAGCGTGACTCATCCGTTGCAGATCGCGACGCTGGATACCCCTGCTGGCGGTCGGATCGGCTTGACGTTCTGCCCGGGCAAACGCGACCCCATGGCGGCGACGGGGCCGTGGGAAAGGGATGTCGAACTCGATCTGCGTGCCGTCGTCGAGTGGGGAGCGAGTGTGGTGGTCACCCTGTTGGAGGTGCACGAACTCTCTCTGCTCGAGGTGCCGGACCTCGGTGAGCGGGTCGAGACCTCGGGTCTGCGCTGGCTACACCTGCCGATTCGCGATGTCTCGATCCCCGGGGCGTGGTTCGAAACAGCCTGGGAAACGGCCGGCAAGGACCTGCGGTCGAGATTGTCGAACGACGAAGGAATCCTCGTCCACTGCCGCGGGGGCCTCGGGCGCACGGGACTGGTTGCGGCGCGGTTGCTGATCGAGCTTGGCGAGGCCCCGGACCGGGCGCTGGCGCGGGTGCGCGCCGCCCGACCGGGTGCGGTGGAAACGCGGGAACAGGAGAAATATGTGCTCGAGAGGATTTCTATCCGGTCAACGTGAAGTGGGAACTTCACGCCGTGAGCGCCGCGCAGATCGCCCCGTTCGCCTCTATGGAGCCTGTCGGATTTAGGCGATCGTAGCGAGCATGGTGGGAGAGCGAGACAAAAAGTTCACGATTTCGAGGCGCATAGTGGGCCTACGCAACGAGGAATCGGGGATTTTTTGGCCGTTCTCCCATCAGCGCAGTAGATTGTTCCTAAAGCCGACAGGCTCCTATGCGAAAACCGTCCGCAAGTTCAACGATCGCCCCACCGGTAGAGGTGGCTATACGGGACCCGGATGAGTCATAGTCTGGGTCGGGATCTGTCGGCAGGCAAGGGGGGCGGTTACTTCTCCTCGCCCTGAACACCTCCTGGTGGTGACGCGCCGGGGCCGAACTCACTTTGGCATTCCATGAAGATGCGCTTGTCGCAGCCCGCGCAGATCGATTTGTTCAATTGCTGGTAGATCGCGTGGATCGCGGCCGTCTCGCCCTGGAAGACGTGGGCGGGGTCGATCTTGTCGAGGCAACCGTAGCGCTCCAGGGCATTCCACAGTCCCAGCTTCACGTTGACCAGGTACAGGTTGCCGCCCGCCGCCCTGCGGCGTTCCGCCTCCTCGCTGAGGGCCTCTCCCCCGTGCAGATCGACGAAATTGATGCCCTGACAGGTGATGGCCAGGTGATTCTGTGCCGGGCGCGTGTCGCGGAACAGGTCGAAGGTCTCCTGCACGTGGTTGACTGAGCCGAAGAACAGCGAGCCGTCGATGCGCGCGATCCGCAACTGCGGGCACTCCGGCAGGGCCGGGTCGGTGACCAGGGGTCGCTCGTGCAGGCGCGGGTCCGGTACGCGACGGCGGAGCGCGGGCTTGGAGACCCGCTCCAGGTACAGGATCAGGGACAGGAGCACGCCGGCGAAGATCGCGAATTCCAACTCCAGGAACAGCGCGCTGAAGAAGGTCACGGCCAGCACGCCGATCTCGCGGCGCGAGGCGTGCACGATGTGGCGGATTTGCACGAAGTCGACCAGGCCCCAGGCGACGATGAACAGGACGCCGGCCATGGTGGCCTTGGGCAGATAGGCGGCCAAGGGGGCCACCAGGAGTACGATCCCTATCAGCAGGCCACCGGCGAAGATGGCCGCCAGCGGGGTGCGCGCGCCGGCCTCGAAATTCAGGCCGGATCGATTGAACGAACCGGTGGCCACATAGCCGGAGAAGAAACTGCCGACGATATTGGAAAGGCCCTGGCCGATAAACTCCTGGTTGCCGTTGATTCGATATCCACCACGCGCGGCCAGGGAACGGCCGATGGAGACCGCCTCGGTCAGGGCGAACAGGGTCACGGCCAGTGCGGTCGGGGCGAGGATCTTGATATGGTTCAGGGTGAGGTCCGGCGATGAAAGCGGCGGCAACTCGGCAGGGAGTGCGCCGACGGCCTCGATCAGCGTCGTTTGTTCGCCGAAGATCGCGTTCAGCACGACTGCGATCACGCTGCCGAACAACATCGCGATGATCAGGTACGGCAACTTCGGGAACCAGCGCTTGATGGCCACGCCGCTCAGCAGGGTGACCAGGGCGACGGTGGTCACATAGGGGTTGATGTTCTCCATCTGCCCCGCGAAGGCGATGACGATGTCGTGGAAATGCCCCCCCCTGGGCATCTCGATGCCGAAGAAGTACTTCAGTTGCTTGGCGGCGATCAGCAGGGCGGCCCCGGCGGTGAATCCGACGACGACCGAATGCGAAATGAAGTTGACCAGCGCCCCCATCCGGGCGAGTCCCAGCGCCAGTTCGAACACCCCCACCATGAAGGTCAGGGTCAGGGCGAGTGTCACGTAGTCCGGGCTGCCGGGAACGGCATGTAGCGACAATGCCGAGAACAGCACGATGGAGGCGGCGGTGGTGGGCCCCGAGACGAGGTGCCGCGACGACCCGAACAGGGCGGCGATGATGGCCGGAATCATGCCGGCGTAAAGTCCGTACTGGGGCGGCATGCCGGCGATGGTCGCGAACGCGACGCCCTGGGGAAGGACGATGATCGCCCCCGCCAGCCCGGCCATGAAATCGACCTTGATGTCCTCGCGCGTGACGCCGGGGAGCCAGCGTATGAACGGGATGAACCAGTGTGTCCAGGAGCTAGTTCTGGCAAGTGTATGTGGCATTCAGGATTACCGGTGGGTTCGTGTTCCGCGCGAATGAAGTACGTATCGGTTCCCCCGGGACCGCAGGGACGCATCGCAACGGATCCGGCCTATTCGGTAGGGATCAACCGGTACGCGGAACAGGGTCTTTCGATCCAAGTTCAGCAGTGCACGCGCCGCCTGGATTTGTCCGCTGCTGATCACAAGAAAAGATATAAATAATCACTAAGATGTTAATATTGATATTCTTTATATCATGTCTGCACTTGAACGATAAAGCAAACTGGAATCGCTCCCGTCACGCGGAAGTGGGCGACCTGAAGGTGGGGCGGTGCGGGAAACTAAGGAGGCGATCATGCCCAATGCCGAACCGGTAGACAACGCTTTCACGAACCGGACCCGCCCCGATGCGGTCGTGCGTACCGTTTTCGCGATCTGGGACGCCCTGGACGAGGCAGGCATCGGGAATCCCTTCCCGCAACGGGACGTACCTATCCGAGAGCTTGCGGCGAGCGCCGCGGCCCCGTTCCCTTCGCCGACCGCCACGAGGCCCGGACGGGCCGCTGTCGATAAGGGGCATCCCGTATGAATCCGGTCGGACTCGATTTGCTCCTGTCCCAGTTGTGGTTCCAGTTCCTGCTGGTGGGACTATTCGGGTTCCTGACCGGGCTAGAGTTTCGAGAGTACCGGGAAGACGATCCGTCGAAGCTGACCCTGGGCAGCGCCCGGACCTATACGCTGATCGCGCTGTTCGGGTTCGTGACCTTCGCTCTGGATCATGAATTTCGGCTGTTTATCGCCGGGATGGCGGCCTTGGTGGTGTTCTACGGGATCTTCTATTACCGAAAACTCGCGCATGGGCGGGCCAGTAGCGTGCAGGTGCTCGCCGGTCTGCTCGTGTATTGCTTCGGGCCCGCCGCTCAGTTGACGCCTGTCTGGTTTCTGGCGCTCCTTTTCGTTTCGCTGATCTTCACCCTCAGCGCCAAGCCGTTTACCCACCGCATCTACGAGCACATGGACCACCGGGAGGTGGTGACCCTGGCGAAGTTCCTGCTTCTGTCCGCGGTCATCCTGCCCCTGCTGCCGGACAGGCCGATCACCCCTTACGTGACGGCCTCCCCTTTCAAGATCTGGGTCGCCGTGGTCGCCATCTCCGCGATCTCGTATCTGGGCTATATCCTGAAGCGCTATGTCGCAGCGCGCGGGGGCTACCTGATCACCGGGTTGCTCGGGGGACTGTACTCGAGCACCGCAACCACGGTGGTGCTGGCGCGCAAGGCCCGCACGGGGGAAGGAGATGCGAGGAGCATCTCCGCGGCTATCGTCGCGGCCTCGGGCATGATGTACTTGCGCCTGCTGGCGCTCATCGGGGCATTGAACGCGGCCTTTCTGCCTCCCACCCTGATTCCCTTCGCCGTGCTGGGCACGGCGGCCATCGCCGCCGCCGTATTCCTGATGAAGTTCGGGTCGGCCGGATCCATCGATGAGACCCCCGACCCGCCGCGGAATCCGCTCGAACTGGGGACCGCCTTTCTGTTTGCGATACTGTTTATCGTCATGCTCCTGCTGACCAGGGCGATCATTCATAACTTCGGTAACACCGGTCTGCAACTCCTCTCCTTCGTAGTCGGATTTACGGACATCGACCCGTTCGTCCTCTCCCTGCTGAAGGGCAGTTACCAGGGCATCGGGATGGACCAGCTGGCGGCCGCGTTCTTTATCGCGTCGGGCAGCAACAATTTTCTCAAGGCCGTATACGCGTTGGCCCTGGGCGGGTGGGCGGCGTGCCGCGACGCCATAGTGATTCTTGTCGTCATGGGGATGCTGACCCTGGGCTATGGCCTAACGGCGTTGTGATTCACTGCGGCGATTTCTGTCGAATGACATACCATCCTGCCTGTCTTTTCGTCCGTCCTCTGTGTTGCGACAACCGTTCCATCGTTCGACGATGCGCCTGATGTCGCGCCTTGATGACGAACGATCCCGGCGCGGCGCTGTCCCTGCTTTGCTTGGGCACCGGTCTTGGGCTTCCTGCCCAAGCCGTTCGCTGCTTCGCAGCTCACCCGGCGCGATCTGGTATGCCATTTTCCGGCAATCGCCTGAAATCATGTTCGACGGGGAATGAAATGAAAAGGAAACCCGGTCTGTTGATCATCCCGGTGCTGCTCGTGGCCGGCATCGGCGGCTGGTTCTGGTGGCAGGGCCGCGCGCCGCACGCGGAGGCCGATCGGCTCACCCTGTACGGAAACGTGGACATTCGCGAGGCGCAGCTCACCTTCAACGCCACAGAACACGTTGCCGAGATCTTGGTGCAGGAAGGTGACCGGGTGCATTCGGGCCAGCTGCTGGCGCGGCTGCACACCCCGCTCCTGGAGGCGCAGATGGCGGCGGCCGAGGCGCTGGCGGCCGCGCAGCAACAGGCCGTCGCGGAACTCGAGGCGGGGAGCCGTATCGAGGAGATCGACAAGGCTCGGGCGGAATGGGAGGCCGCCATGGCGAGGGCCACGGCAACGCGGGACACCTCACGGCGCATGGAACGTCTGCTCGCGAAAAAAGTCGCCTCGCAGGAAGAGGTCGAGGACGCGCGTGCCGAGGCCCACGTCGCCGAATCCGAGGCTGAGGCCGTCGAGCAGGCCCTGGCCCTGCTTCTTGCCGGCCCTCGAAAGGAAGAAATCGCAGCGGCGCGGGCCGAACTGAAGGCGCGCGAGGCGGAACTGACCCTGGCCCGGCAACGGCTCGCCGATGCCGAACTGTTCGCCCCGTCGGACGGGGTGATCCGCAACCGGATCCTCGAGCCGGGGGACATGGCCAACCCGCAGAAGCCGGCCATGACCCTGGCCTTCATCGACCCGGTCTGGGTACGCGCCTACCTGCCAGAAACCTTGCTGGGCAAGGTGGCGCCGGGTATGTCCGCGGAGATTCTCTCCGACAGCTATCCGGACAGGCGATATCCCGGGTGGATCGGCTACATCTCGCCCACCGCCGAGTTCACACCGAAGAACGTGGAGACACCGGAACTGCGGACCCGCCTGGTCTACTCCATGCGGGTATATGCCTGTAATCCGCTGGGTGAGCTGCGACTGGGAATGCCGACGACGGTGGTCGTTCCGCTGGACCGCAAACCCGGTGAGGCGGCTGGGAAGCACCGCTGTCAATCCGATGGCTGAGGCCGTCATCGCGGCGACGGGGCTGAGCAAGCGGTTCCAGTCTGGAAAGCGCCGCATCACCGCCCTGGAGGATGTCGATCTGAATGTGCCGCCGGGCCGGGTGACCGGCCTGATCGGCCCGGACGGGGCCGGCAAGACCACGCTGATGCGTCTCGCCTGCGGGTTGCTGGCCGCGGACGCGGGGGAGATCAGGGTGCTGGGACTGAATGCTGCGACCGATGCCGGGACCATCCAGGCACGGGTCGGCTATATGCCGCAGCGCTTCGGACTCTACGAGGACCTCAGCGTTCAGGAGAATCTCGACCTCTATGCCGATCTGCAGGGCGTGGAACCGGCCGACCGCCCGGCGCGTTACGAGGACTTGATGCGCCTGACGGGGCTGGGCCCGTTTACCGGCCGCCTGGCCGGACGCCTGTCCGGGGGCATGAAGCAAAAGCTTGGCCTGGCCTGTGCACTGGTGCGTCAGCCGCCGTTGTTGCTGCTGGACGAACCGACCGTCGGCGTGGACCCGGTGTCGCGCCGTGAACTGTGGCAGATCGTCTACCGCCAGGTTAGTGAGAGCGGTATGAGCGTGCTGTTGAGCACGGCGTACCTGGACGAGGCCGAGCGCTGCGACGAAGTGGTCTTGCTTCACCAGGGCCGGATCCTCGGCCACGATTCCCCGGCCGCCTATGCCGCCTCGGTACGGGGCCGGACCTGGGAGGTGAGCGCCCCGGCTATGGCGCCCCGCGCGCTGCAGGTACGCCTGAGTCGTGCGGCGGCCAGTCTGGATGCGATGATCTCCGAGGACGGGGTGCGCCTGGTGACCCGCACGACACAGACCCCGGACCCCGGCGTCCTGCTGCCCGGTGTCGGTGACGCACGCGTCGAACCGGTGGCCCCACGCTTCGAGGACGCCTTCATCGCCCGCCTCAAGACCGTCCCGGATCGCGCCGATCGGTCGGGTATCGGCATCCGGCATCACGCTGGTGGCGACGCGGAAGTCATCCGGGTGCAGGACCTGGAGCGCCGGTTCGGGGATTTCGTCGCGGTCAGGAGCATCAGCTTCACGGTGCGCAAGGGCGAGATCTTCGGGCTGCTCGGGGCCAACGGGGCGGGCAAGTCCACCACCTTCCGGATGCTATGCGGCCTGCTGCCGGCCTCGGGTGGACGCCTCTCGGTGGCTGGGCGCGACCTGCGCCATGCCGCCGCCCGGGCGCGCGCGAGAATCGGCTATATGGCGCAGAGGTTCTCTCTGTACACCAACCTCACTGTGATGCAGAACCTGCGTTTTTTCTCAAGCGCCTATGGTCTGCGAGGACATCGGCGGGCTCAGCGGCTGGACTGGGCGCTGGAGACCTTCGAGTTATCGGCATACGCCGACGTCAACGCCAGTGACCTGCCGCTGGGCTACAAGCAGCGCCTGTCCTTCGCCGCGGCCCTGATGCACGACCCGGACATCCTGTTCCTGGACGAGCCGACCTCGGGCGTCGACCCGCTGGCCCGCCGCGAGTTCTGGGCGCGCACCACCGCCCTGGCCGAGGCCGGGGTCACGATACTGGTCACGACCCACTTCATGGAGGAAGCCAATTTCTGCGACCGACTTGCGATCATGGCCGAGGGCGCGGTCCTCGCCGAGGGGACCCCGAGGGAGATGAGGGACAGGGCGCGTACCGCCGAGCGCCCGGACCCGACCATGGAGGATGCCTTCATTCAACTGATCGAACATCGCGAGGCCCTGGCGTGAACGCCCGGCAGGCGACCCGGCTGCGCCTGCGCGGCATGGTGCGCAAGGAGAGCCTGCAGATCCTGCGCGACCCCTCCAGCATCGCCATCGCCTTCGTGCTGCCGGTGGTGTTGCTGTTCCTGTTCGGTTACGGGGTCTCGCTGGACGCGCGGGGCATTCCCCTCGGGATTGTGATCGAGCAGGCGGATGCGGCGACCCAGTCACTGGCCGGGTCCTTCGAGCATTCCAGGTACTTCATCCCCCGCTATTACCGCCAAATCCAGGCGGCCGAGACGGCCCTGGCGCGACGTGACATCGACGGCATCGTCTGGCTGCGAAACAACTTTGCCCGCCGTCTGTTCACCGGAGACGAGGCCCCCATCGCGGTACGGCTGAACGGGGTGGATTCCAATCAGGCCAATCTCACCCAGGGCTACATCCAGGGGGTCTGGCAGGGCTGGCTGACGCGCTACGCACGGGCCCGGGGCAAGCCCCTCGGCATGCCGGTGGAGATCGAGCACCGGGTCTGGTTCAACCAGGCTGTCACCAGCCGGTTGTTCCTGGTACCGGGACTGATCGCCATCATCATGACCCTGATCGGTTCCCTGCTCACCGCCATGGTAATCGCCCGCGAATGGGAACGCGGCACCATGGAGGCGATGATGGTCACCCCCTTGCGCACCGGCGAGTTACTCGCAGGCAAGCTGATCCCGTATTTCGTGCTCGGCATGGGCGGCATGCTGTTCACCGTCGCCCTGGCCGTCTGGCAGTTCGACGTGCCGTTGAGGGGCTCGTTCTGGGTGCTGGCGCTCAGCGGCGCTGTCTTTATGCTGGTGAGCCTGGCGGTGGGGCTACTGATCTCCATCGTTTCCAAAAACCAGTTCGTCGCGGGACAGATCGCCATCGTCGTCACCTTCCTGCCCGCGTTCATCCTGTCGGGTTTCATCTTCGATATCGGTTCCATGCCGGCGCCGATCCAGGTGCTGACCCACGTCGTGCCGGCCCGTTATTTCGTCACCATCCTTCAGACCCTGTTCCTGGCCGGTGACGTCTGGCCCATCCTGTGGCGGAACATCGCGGCGCTTTTCGTCCTGCTGGTTATCTTCGGCGCGCTGGTGAGCAAGAAGACGCACCAGCGCCTGGACTGATCCGCGGGATTGCATCGCCTGAAACGGAAGTTCCCTCCAATGCACTGGACCCACAGCCTTCAAAGTATTCTCGCCCTGGCGGTCAAGGAGTTCCTCGCCCTTCTGCTGGACAAGCGCAGCCGAATCGTGCTGATCGGTCCGCCCATCGCGCAACTCCTCGTGTTCGGCTACGCAGCGACCTTCGACCTGGACAACGTGCCGGTAGCCGTCTACAACGAGGACGGCGGCGGCGCGGGTCGGGAACTGATCAGCCGCGTCGTCGGCTCGCCGCATTTCGACCTGGTCGCCGAACTGGACCGGGACGCGGACATCGCGCCCCTGATCGATCGCCGCGAGGCGTTGCTGGTGCTGCATCTCGGTCAGCGCTTCAGTGCCGATCTGGAACAGGGCCGAAGCGTCGCGGTGCAGGCCATCCTGGACGGTCGAAATTCCAACACCGCCCTGATCGCGGTGAATTACCTGCGTGGCATCGTCATGGATTACAACCGGGATCGCGCCGGGCGGACGGGTATCGGCAGCCCGCCCGCGGTGCTTGATGTGCGCGCCTGGTACAACGAGAACCTGCGCTCGCGCTGGTTCATCGTGCCCGGTATCGTGGGCCTGCTGACCCTGGTCGTGACATTGATCGTCACTGCCCTGTCGGTCGCGAGGGAACGGGAGCAGGGCACCTTCGACCAGCTGCTGGTCACCCCCCTGCGTCCGGTGGAGATCCTCATTGGAAAGGCCGTGCCCGGGATCGCGATCGGGGTGCTCGAGGCGAGTTTCATTATCCTGCTGGCGGCGTACTGGTTCGATGTGCCGTTGCGTGGCAGTATAGGAGCGCTGTATCTGGGACTGTTCCTCTTTCTGCTGTCGGCGGTAGGCATCGGGCTGATGATCTCCGCGATCTGTGTGACCCAGCAACAGGCGGTGCTCGGGGCCTTTCTGTTCCTGGTGCCGGCGGTGATCCTGTCCGGGTTCGCCACGCCCATCGCCAACATGCCCGAGGCGGTGCAATACCTCACCTACCTGGATCCCCTGCGCTACTTTCTCGTCGTCGTGCGCGGGGTGTTCCTGGAGGGCGATGGCTACGCCCTGCTGCAGCATCAGTACTGGCCCATGGCCATCATCGGCCTGGTCTCCCTGGCAATGGCGGGGTGGCTTTTCCGGCACCGGATGTACTAGGAGCCTGTCGGGACCGGGATTCGTCGCGAGCGCAGGCGAGCTGACCAGGCGGGTAATCGGCCCCGGCTGGGGCAAGGGAGACGGGCGGGAGAAAACCGCGCTCTGCGACAGTGTTTGTGATCGATCGAAAGGACGCGCTCGGACAGGAGAAAATGTCGTGCTGAATGTTTACCGTATCACCCCGGGCTGTCTCGAGAAGGTCGACGCCGCCAGCGTGGGCCCGGACAGCGAGGAACGGTACTGGCTGGATCTCATCAACCCCGGCCCCGAGGACAGATCGCGCATCGAGCAGGCGCGCGGCGTGAAACTTCCCGGTATGGACGAACTTCGGGAGATTCAGGCGACGTCGCGCTTTTTCGTGGACGAGAACGGAATACATCTACGCACCTGGCTGCTGGAGCCCCGGGGGGCGGGCCTGGAATCGCATTCGGCGGGATTCATCCTCTCCGACGGGTGCCTGATCAGCCTGCGCGCCGAGCCCAGCGAGAGCTTCGATCTACTGGGCCGGCAACGCAAACTCGGGGTCGGTGCGGACGGACCCATCGGTGTTTTTCTGAGGCTGGTAGAAATCCAGCTGGATCTGCTCGCCGACCGCCTCGAGTCTGTTTATTCGGAGGCGGAAACCCACTGGCCCATCCCAAAGAACACGGGACTTGCAGAACTCGAAACCGAGTTGGGTCACGTTTCGCGGATGGGTTCGGACAACAACAAGGCGCGCTTCTCGCTGATGGATCTGGACCTGGTGCTGGCGGCGCTCGATCAGGAAGAGGCGACGCCCGATCCGCTGCAACACCGTCTCGATGCGGTGCGCCGGGACGTCGATTCCCTGTTGAGACACTCGGGATTCCTGTCGCATAAGCTGGATTTTCTAATGGATTTCGTGATGACCCGACTGAACCTGGTTGACAACCGGATCAGCAAGATCCTCTCCGTGGTGGCCTTGGTATTCCTGCCGCCCACGCTGATAGGCAGCATCTACGGCATGAATTTCGACCACATGCCCGAACTGGCGAGTTCCTGGGGATACCCCGTGGCGCTGCTGGCCATGGCGGCCACGGCCGTGGTGCCTTATCTCGTGCTCAAGCGGAAGCGCTGGCTCTGATGCGGCTGGGCGGGTCAATGGCATCGCCGTGACCCGTATTCTGGCGATCACGACGGCACAACGGCTCGGAGGACGGGGCGAAGATGAAATGGTCCGGCCGACTGATGAGTCGACGGAGGAACCGGTCGACGAAACCTCTCGTCAACTGGCGGGCGATCCGCTGAGGGGGCTGAGCGTAGCGCAGGCCGCTGCCCGACTGCGGCGATACGGGGACAACGAGATCCAGGGACATGAAGTGTGAAGTGTGAGCGGTCTTTGTTATTGACGGAAAGAGGGCTTCCCATGATACTGCAAAGCGCCAAGAGGGTACTTGCGGGCGAAAGGGTTTACTTAGGCGATTGCCGGACAATGGCATACCAGATCGCGCCGGGTGAGCTGCGAAGCAGTGAACGGCTTGGGCAGGAAGCCCAAGACCGGTGCCCAAGCAAAGCAGGGACAGCGCCGCGCCGGGATCGTTCGTCATCGAGGCGCGACAGCAGGCGCATCGTCGAACGATGGAACGGTTGTCGCAACCCAGAGGACGGACGAAAAGACAAGCAGGATGGTATGTCATTCGACAGAAATCGCCTGAGCGCGAAACGTCCGTCTCGCCTGCGAAACCGACTCGACAATCGCCGGAAACGGTAATCGATACGGAAGCTGACAGAACCCATGCCGGCCCCCAAGTGTCCGTTCCAGAACCCGCTCATCACCGGGGAGTTCGGTTGCAGCCTCGCGAACCCGGTGACGGTGCGTAATACACCGCAGATCCACTGCGGATCGGAAACCGCGCTCGAAGTCTGCGACCGGGTTCATGAACACCTCAAATCGGCCGGGCTGCCCGCCTTCGGAATGGCGGACGACCTGGCTACCACACCGCATAACATCTACCAGAAGATACAGTACGGCGGGCTACTCGGTCTTCAGGCTTCGCTTGGTCCGTCGCCTCCGGATGCCGCAGGCGTGGCGGATGTTCACGACCTCATCGACACCGCTACCGAAGGCGGAAGGCGCACCGATGAGATCGACTATGCCGCACTCGTCCCGGCGATGCAGTCACGGGCGGCCCGTCGGCGCAGGGACCGCAGGCGCTGAATCAACGCGGTTGCGGTGCGCGAACACCTCGAAAGGGGCAGGGGCGTCGCACCAGGGAATCAAGATCGGATGACCTGACTTTGCGGAATCTACGTCGAGCCCAGTTTCAGCACCAGTAGCATGCCGGATCCGCTTCGCTTGATCCGACCTACGGTTTTTCCGTGCTTTCGGTGAGTCATGACATTGCGTAGGGTGGAACAAGCGCAGCGGTTCCACCGTCATGAACGAATACCGGCATGCTGCCGTTGAAGTAGGTCACGCGTCCATCCCGTTTGCCGAACGCCAGCACGGCGGTAATGGGGGTGACGCCCTCGGGGAAGATCGGCAACTGGATTTGCGGCATCGACTTCGGCCCTTTCGGCAGGACAATCTTGAGGCTCGGCGCACCCGGCGCACCGAAACCGGTATCTTCGTAAAATCCAAGCCGCCGCCAAAGGCTGCTCGGCAGAATCGCCGCAGTCGGCTTGCTTCCGATTGAATTCCCGAGGTTTTTCGCCAGGCCCTTACAAGAAAACCGCGGGGCCGAGATCAGGTCCTCTGAAGATACAAAGGGATCCGTCCTGCCCGTCGGGAATGCGGTCCACGGTTGCGGCACACGCCGTCCGGTTTGACTACCAGCGGTTCGGCAGTTTCCGATTGATCCGGATCTTGCCCCCTTCCTCGCTGATGTATCCGCCCCTCAGGAGATCGTTGACGATCCGGCTGGCCATCTCCCGGGAGGAACCGACCCGGTCCGCGATCTCCTGGCGACTGAGTTTTTCCTGGATCACCCGCGTTCCGCCCTGTTCTACCGCGGACTCACGCAGGAGCTGGGCGATACGCCCGTAGACGTCCTCCATGGCCAGACAGGCGATTTTCGACGAAGCCTCTCTCAGGCGGCGGGAGAGACCCAGCATCAGGTTCATCATGAAGCGGGGGTTGCGCATGAGCACAGGGTAGACGTCACACCTGCGGACGAAACAGATCTCGCACTTCTCCTTGGTGACGACGTTGGACGAACGGTGTCCCTCGTCGATCAGCGCCATTTCGCCGAAGTAGTCACCGGCCGAAAGGATCGTGATGACCGCCTCCTTGCCGTTGACGGAGCGTTTGGTGACCTTCACCTTGCCCTTGAGGATGATATAGAGGGCGTCGGTTTCCTCATCCTCGTAGAGCACGGTCGTGTTGCGAGGAAAGGAACGCCGGATCACCCGTTCGGTGATCGCCGAAATGTCGTCTTCACTGAGGCCCCGGAAGAGCTGTTCACAGAGCGCAGGCGATACGACCGTATCCCGATCGGATCGAGGAACTTGTGACAGGACGGCTTCCGCGGAGCCGGACCGGTTGTTGGCGAGACTGTCAGCGGCAATCGTCATCGTATTGCTCCTGCAATGGCATACCCCGGATCGAGAGGGTCTGTCGCCCCCCGTTACCCGAGATAGTGCAGGTCTCATGCCAGAGACTGGGATTCCGACTTAACTCTATGAAATTGAGTTGATTTCGACGATTTCGGAGCAGAATTTCCCGTTCTTCTCCTCCGAGCTGCGGCACCAAGGTGTCGACGCGAACAACAAACCAGAGATTGAGTTGGGTTCATGCGAACACCGAGCCGCTCGCCGCGCCACATCGTGGGGTGGACCGCTATTCGATGGGTATCCGGTCTGCGTTGCGGGCCAGCCAGGTCTCGAAAGACTGCAACCCGGGGTAGAGTGCCCGGGCGACATCGAGGTTCCGTGCGGCGCAGAAGTCGGTATTGAAATCGCGCTTGAACTGGAACATGTTGCCGAGGTCTTCGGCGCCGGGAAACCCGAATCCGCGGTACACCTCGGGAGGTACGTCGTTGTAGCGTACTTCCTGGCCGAGCGCCCTGGACAGTGCTTGCGCCATCTCCGCTCCGCTCAGGTGCTCGCCCGCGATCCCCACCGTATCGCCGATGTACTTCGCGCCCCCTTTGAAGACGCCGTAGGCGCAGTGACCGATATCGCCCGCGGCGATGCCCGGGAGCTTCGCCGACCCCATGGGCATGGTAATCGCGAGTGTCCCATCCTCGCCGCGCTTCGGTCCCATTCCGAAGTGGATGAGATTGTCCCAGTAGAAAGAGGTCAACAGGAAGGTGGTCGGGACCCCGGTATGGACGAACGCCTGGTTCGCCTCCCACTTGGCGTCGAAGTGCGGCACCTTGTAGCGACCCATGAGGGTAGGCATCCGGTCGTCGTCGAGTGGTACCCATCGACGCGTGTCCTCGAGTGTGGACCATATGACATGTTCGAGCCCGCCATTCGCCGCGGCACCTGCCATCTTCGCAGCTTGCGCGCTCTCGTTTTCAGGTGACATGTGTTCCCAGAAGAAGGTCACACAGTAGGCGCCCCAGGCGCCGTCGAACGCGCGCTCCAGACTGGCGGCATCATCGATGTCCGCGGTCACGACCTCGGCGCCGAGCGCCGCGAGCGCCTTCGCACGGTCCGAATCCGCATTGCGGGTGACCGCCCTGGCGGTAAAACCGCCCGCCGGATCTTCCTGTATCGCCCTGACCAGGCCGCCACCCTGGGCTCCCGTTGCCCCGACGACCGCAATGACCTTTTTCTCAACCATGACGAGAATCCCTCCGCAGATCTGTCGTTAACCGGCCGGTACCCATTGAGCCACGAATTCGATCCCGCGCTCTTTTCGTCGCAACCGATTCGTCCCCGTCCAGACGCATCCCGGGGTACCCGGCAAGGACGCGATGGCCAGGCTCGCTCTAGGCGTCGCCGGTTCTCGGCCCGGCCGCCTTTACCGCTTCGGGCGCCTGGTTTTCGAACTGTCGGAAGTTCTCGTGAAACGCGTGCGCCAGTTCCTGCGCCTTGGCGCGATAGGCCTCGGGGTCTAGCCAGGTGCTGATGGGCTGCAGCACCTCGTCCGGAACCCCCGGGCAGCATTGCGGGACCTGAATGCCGAAGACGGGGTCCTCGGTTGTGGGGGCATCGTCTAAATCGCCATTCAGCGCGGCTCGGAGCATAGCGCGCGTGTGATGGATGTCCATCCGCTTGCCGATCCCGTAGGGCCCGCCCGACCAGCCGGTGTTGATCAGCCAGCAACGCACGTCGTGCTCCTGGATCTTACGCCCCAGCAGGTCACTGTAGACACTCGGATCCAGTGACATGAAGGGCGCACCGAAGCAGGTGCTGAACGTGAGCTGGGGTTCGGTGATGCCCGTTTCGGTGCCCGCCACCTTGGCCGTATAGCCGGAGATGAAGTGGTACATTGCCTGGGCCGGGGTCAACCTGGCGAGGGGCGGCAGGACCCCGAAGGCGTCGCAGGTCAGCATGACAATATCTCTCGGATGCCCGGCCAGTCCGGGAATGATGGCGTTCGGGATGTGGGAGATCGGGTAGGACGCCCGGGTATTCTCGGTGAGGCGGTCATCGTCCAGGTCCAGTATACGATCCCGGAAGTTCATGCTGACGTTCTCAAGAATGGTGCCGAAACACCGCGTGGTCTCGTAGATAAGCGGCTCCTGCTTTTCAGACAGGCGGATGACCTTGGCGTAGCAGCCGCCCTCGAGGTTGAAGACGCCTCGATCGCCCCAGGCGTGTTCGTCGTCACCGATCAGCGCGCGTTCCGGATCCGCAGACAGGGTGGTCTTACCGGTGCCGGAAAGACCGAAGAAGATGGCCGAGTCACCGCTCTCGCTGACATTGGCGGCGGCATGCATGGTCAGCACATCCTGTTGCGGCAGCAGATAGTTCATCACGGAAAAGATCGATTTCTTGATCTCACCGGCGTACTGAGTCCCTCCGATCAAGACCAGCCGGCGGGAGAAGTTCACGATGATGAAGGCCTCGGAATGCGTCCCGTCGATGGTGGGCTGGGCATGGAAATGCGGCACGTGAACCACGGTGAATTCCGGGTCCCTGTGCTCGAGGGGGCGCCCCAGGGCATCGGGGAGCAGGAACATGTTGCGGGCGAACAGCGAATGCCAGGCCATTTGTGTGACCACGCGGATCGGCATTTCGTAGTCCGGGTCGGCTCCCACGAGGAGGTCCTGCACGAACACCTCCTGACCCTCCAGGAAAAAGCAGATCTTCTCGTACAGGGCATTGAATCTGTTCTCGGGAAAGGCCTTGTTGACGCTGCCCCACCAGACCTTGTCGTGGGAAACGGAGTCGTCGACGATGAATTTGTCGTTCGGTGCGCGCCCGGTAAAGGAACCGGTCCTCGTCACCAGGGGGCCATGGTGGGCCAGGTGCGCTTCGCGGCGGCGGATGGCCGCCTCGTAGATTTGCGCCGTCGAGAGGTTCCAATGAACCCCGTCCAGATTGATGATGCCCAACTTTTCCAGGGCCATCTCGCAGATATCGGTGTTTACAGGGCTGCGATCTGGTCGGGATGAGGTCGAAGCGAGCTTTACCATTATTTCAACCTTTCTATTCAATGGGTGATGGAATCAAGACCCGCTGCCGGACGGGCGGCGCCCCGATTCGAAACCTTGCCGATCCAGGGTGACCTGGCGTGACGGACATTCTACTGCAAGAGGGGGAGTCCGTTCGCCGGGGTGGTGGATGTCAGGCCAGATCGAACCTGCCGCCAGCGCCTGGAAAGCACAAGCAAGCAGCCTTGCGGGCGGAACCTCCCTGTCTCGGCCTCGCGCCCTGTCCGCCCACAGGCCTTGACCATCGATTCTCCGGATCGATATTCTGTCGCCACCCTGAACATCACGGTGTCAGGTGTGGTTCCCTAAGCGGGGTGATGTTACCCACACCACCTATCCTCAAGAGTTCTCTGGAGATCCATTGACATGAAAATCCGCCCGTTACACGATCGTGTGGTGATTCGTCGCATGGAGGAGGAACGCAGCTCCGCCGGCGGTATTGCGATCCCCGACACGGCGACCGAGAAACCGGTGCAGGGTGAGGTGGTATCCGTCGGCAAGGGCAAGATGCTCGACAGCGGGGAGTTCCGTCCGCTGGACGTCAAGACGGGCGATCGGGTGCTGTTCGGCAAGTATTCCGGTACCGAGGTGAAGCTGGAAGATGAGGAACTGCTCGTCATGAGGGAGGACGATATCATGGCCGTGATCGAGTGATCTTCCGCATTCGTTAGTTCGAGTAGACCGGCAACACCTCGCTATCGCAAATGATGCCCTCGCGAGTCGAGGCGGGCATTGCGAAGGGATCAGATACAAATTCACCAGATCTGAAGATGCTCGGCATCAAAGGTCTGAAGTCCGAGGGTTAGCGATTTCGGTCGATCCCGGTGCTTAGGCGATTTCTGTCAAATGACATACCATCCTGCTTGTCTTTTCGTTCGTCCTCTGTGTTGCGACAACAGTGACATAGTTCGACTATGCGCCTGTTGTCGCGCCTTGATGACGAACGATCCCGGCGCGGCGCTGTCCCTGC
>JAJDOJ010000008.1 GCA_022340215.1 Gammaproteobacteria bacterium | reverse complement strand
GTCGCGTCGGTAGGCGGTTCGGGCCCGTTGTTGTTAGCGCGTTCGAGTATAGGAATCGGCATTGCGGCATCGCAGGGGAGACCGGAGCGAGGCGGGGTAAACGACCGACGGGCTGTCACGACGGGGAAGCTACGGCACAGGAGCCATGGTGGTTGCAGAAGCGCTGCGGCTGCATTGCCCGCGGATGGCAAGCGGAACGTTACACCGTTCGTCGTTCACTTCGACCGGTTGACCCGATAGCGGAGAACGCAGGACCAACCGCTCTCTAGCATTCAAACCTGTACAGGGGCGTATGGCCCTGATAGAGACCAGATCGTAAACGCGTCCTCGCGGGGCCGCGGCAAGACCAATGAGCGACTCGGCATCATTCATTTCGACCGGTTCAGAGCACCGTCGATCCTCCCGGTTCGACGACAGGGTGAGTCTGTACGTCAGCGCCATCGACACGGGCTCGATGGACGATGCCATCGATGGTTTCGAGACGCGGCGCGCACGTTTCCTGCTCGCGAACAATCTGCAGCAGGTCACCAAGCGAACGAGCGCGGCGCTGAAGGACCTGGCCGTTCGGGACCGGGATGTTCATGCCGTGCTGGAAGTGCTGAATTACAAGATCGACCTCGTCGCACTCGCACTGACGGACGGACAACCGCGGCTGCCCGAGGTGGCCACCCACGAGGTCAACGTCAGCGCGCATGGGATTCGTTTTCCGTCCCGCGTCGAGTACGCCCCGGGCACGCTCGTTGAGATGGGTATCCGGCTGTTTCCAGACGCCATGGGGATCTTTGTGCAGGGAGAGGTGACCCGGTGTGAGGAGGCCGAGCCTGGGAACCATACCCTGTGGCGGGTGGCGATCAATTTCACCCTGATGCACGAGGACGACCGGAACCTGTTGAGCCGACACCTATTCGAACTCGACAAGTCGCGCTCGCGTGTCGCCGTCGATCTGGAAACCGACCGGGCCGATCCCCTGTAGCCTGGCAGACTGAATCGCAACCCGTTAGGTCGGCGCGTCGAATTGGTATACTCGCGCCATCGGTGGACCGACCCGGGAGCAGAGGAATGAAATGGACTTTCGGCCTTTCAAGGGCCGAGCGCGACGCGCGTGCGGGGAAGGACGTCCCCGGATCATGGCGGGAAGATTCGGTGACCCACCTCAGGGCGGGGACCTACACCCTGCTCGGAGAACTGCTCTCATTCCCCCCCAGCAAAAAGCGGCTGAAGTCGCTGGCGCGCATCGATGTGGCGCGGGCAGACGACCACATGCCGCTGGCGCCGGGATGGGAGGTGTTGCGCGAGGTGGCGGCACGCACCGATATCGAGGCCGCGGCAGCGGAATACCGCGCACTGTTCGCCTGGGGCGGCAGGGGGCCGATCATGCCCTTTGCGTCCTGGTATCTGACGGGTGAGCTGCTGGATCAGCCGCTGAAGGATCTGCGCTTCGATCTCCTGTCGCTCGGGATCGAGCCCAGGGAGGGATCCTGCGCCACCGAGGATCATGCCGGCGTGCTGTGCGACACGATGGGGATGATCGTGGCATGCCCTGAAGCGTTCGATCCCGCCTGGCAGGAAAGGTTGTTCAGGGTCTACCTCGAACCGTGGCTTGGCCGTTTCTTCGCCGATCTACAGGAAGCGAAACCCGCCCGATTCTATCGCGCCGTCGGGGAGTTCGGGCAGAGTTTCTTCGGGATCGAGAAGCGCCACTTTTCCCAGCTCCAGTAACGCTGTGGGCTCCTAGCGGAGAAAGCGGGGGATCTGTCGCAGGTCGTTAACGACGAGGTCCGGTATATGTCCGCGCACGCGATCATCGTCCCCGCGCAGCCTCAGTGACCGGCTATCCCCCGCGAACAACGCCGTTCGGCATCCGAGGACGGATGCCGGCCAGATGTCGTTCAACATGTCGTTGCCGACATACAGGGTTTCCCGAGGCGTGATCCCGTGTCGCTTGTCGAGTACGTCGAGGATTCCGAGGAACAGCCGGATCGACGGTTTTGCCTCGCCCCGGGTCCAAGACCAGGCGCATAGGGCCGGCTCGAAACCGAGATCTTCCAGTGCGCGGCCGGCAAGCGCCTCGATCGTCAATGGGGTGTAGAACTGCGCGTTGGAGACGATACCGAGGCGGCAGCCCGACACCGACAGGGCGGTCAGGGTCTCGTCCATTCCCGGCATGGGCCAGACAGGATTCGTCAGGCACTCATGCTCCACCGCCACCCGCCGCAACTGGTCGTCGCGTAACGCCGGCAACCCGAGCTCGGCGATGGCGTCGCGCCACACTTGAGAGATATCAACCTCCGGGAATTCGATACCCCTGCCGCGCGAGACGGCGTGGTGTGCCCGGATGGTGTCTTCCAGCAGTGCGTCCGCATCTGCCTCGATGCGGAAGTCCGCCGGTATTGCCCCGGCCCTGCGCATCGCAGTGAGCGCCGCGCCCGCATCCGAATACGCTCGCGCGGTGCCGATGTCGCCCGACGCGGAGATCAGGAGGGTGCCGTAGATATCGAACAATACCGCCTGGATCCCTTCGAGTGGCCCCGGGCGTGTCTCCTGACCGGTTCCCAACGGTTCGAGCGGCGTATTCGCCCCTCGGATGAGGGAGATCAGCGAGAGGTCGTGCGTATCGGTTGCCATGTTTTTTCGGGTCACGGATTATCGGATGGTACCGGGGGGAAGCCGATCAGCTTCGAAGCAGGTAGAGTCTCTCGGGCGCGAGGAAGCGGTCCAGCAGCCTGTCACCATTGAGCGCACCGAGCCCAGGAGTCGCGGGTGCTGCCAGGACGCCTTCGTACAGGCCCAGCAGTCGGTCTCCGTAGGCCTCGATTCCCCAACGATCCCGGATGATCCGACGATTGCGCGAGATGGTGTCGGTATCCGGCTCGGACCGCATGAGCACCCCGGGCGACACCGCCGCCTGGCCCGTCTGCGTCCGTGCCACGCGTAGGATTACCTCGCGCTGCAGCGGCTCGTCGAGTCGACCGAAATCGATGGTGTCACCTTTCGTCCAGGCGGCGAGTGCCCTTTCGGTATCCCCGGCAGCGGGGACCCGCCCGTAGCTCGACATCGAGCGTTTGAGCGCTGCTCGGACCTTGCGGTAGAGGATCCCCCCGTCGAACCACTCATGTGGCACCGCCACCCGCTCGTAGAGCTGGTTGAGATCGACGCCCCCGTCACGGAAATCGGATGTCTGCTCGGGCAGGTCCCTGCCTGCGACGGCCTTGCCCATCAGCCAGGGTTCGAGAAAGGCCAGACCGAACCCCTCGGCGACACTGGTGGTGACCATTGCGTGGGCCGAAGCCAGCAACGCCTCGAAATTCTCGCTCCGCTCCCCGAGCCCGAATTCCACCGGCAGGTCGAGTTCCGCGGCCAAAGCGCGCCAGTCGTCGTAGGCCGGTCTTTCCACCGGATTTTCCGGCGCTCGGGTCGTCGCGAAGCGATCGGCCTCTCGCGCCATTGCCGCCCAGAGCAGGAATTCGCCCAGGTTCTTGCGTCGGATCGCCCGGGTCGGGTAGAGCCACAGGCGTTTTTCCTCCTGCATCCCGGATGCGTCCCGGTCGTCCACAGGACCCAGCGAGACGGCGTTGGGCAGTGTATGGACCTGGCGTTCCGGCGCTCCGGCCTCGCGAAGGGCAAGACCGTCACGTCCGCTCAGCACGGCGTAGTGAACGTGATCGCACAGAGGATAAAGGGCCTCATAAAGCCGTGATAACGGACCCTGGCCGTCGGCAAGCCCCTGTCTGAGAACACGGTAATTACCCGGACGGCCGTCTTCCGGGAAGTCGTGTATCTGGAGCAGCAGGTGGTGCCCGGCTCGCGCCAGCGCGAGGACGCATCCGGGAACGAGCAGGTTTTTGCCGAGCGAATGATTGTGAAAATGCCAGACGTCCGGCAGCCCGCCGAGCGCGTCGTTTGCGACCGCCGACAGCTCCGCCGCCAGATCGCCGGGAGACAGGTCCGGACGCTCGGCCTCGTAGCGCAAGCCGGGGACGACGCGCACCTCGAAGGGCACAGACTCCGGCGGCGGCGAACCGGAAAGGACGACCAGCGAGGTATCCCGGCCGCGCAGCGATTGGGCCGCGTGCCGGATGACACGGGTGACCCCGCCGGTTCGCAGGTGATAATGAACGACCGCGATTCGCACGTGCCGGCAACTCCCCCGGATCGCCGTATCCGCAAGGTGAGGCCCGCGGCACGGCAAGGTCTCATTCAGTTATCTTGGATCCCGAACCGGTCCCGGTATTCGGGGATATCGATCATTGGCGGTCTCTCTTCCTCCGGCAACTCGAAGACCACCTGTTCGTAATTGCCCTCGTTGAACTGGAACTGCCTGAGGATGGGGGTCAGGTGTGGCATCTCCCCCGTGAGCCCGCGGGAGCGAAGGCGTTCGAGAAACGCGTGCAGGATCCCGAACGACATCTTCCCCAGGTCGCGTGTCGATTGGTGGCGGTGTACGCGACGGTCGAGGTCGGTCTGGCCGAAGGCGTCGAGGCCCCATTCGGAGTACACGTCGATCAGGTGGGAGGTCTCGACCCCGTAGCCGATCGGAAAGGGGATACGTTCGAGGACCTGCCGCCGAACGGCGTACTCGCCCGAAAGGGGTTGGATCAGCGCCGCCAGTTCCGGGAAGAAGAGCGAGAACAGGGGGCGGACCAGGATCTCCGTCACGCGTCCCCCGCCGGAGGGTCGAATCCCGGTCTCGTCGGCCAGTGGACGGTCGTAAAAAGCCTTGACGTAGTGGATCTCGGGCCGGTAGATGAGGGGTGCGACGAGCCCATAGACGAAACGGGGGTGGATGTTCTTAATGTCCGCGTCGACGTAGACGATGATGTCCCCGCTCAACTGGTAGATCGCCTTCCAGAGGTTTTCACCCTTGCCGCGGCGGGAGCCCTGATGGGGCAGGATGTCGGCCGAGAGGTAGACGTCCGCACCGAAGGATTTCGCGACCTCGAGCGTGCGATCGGTCGAGCCCGAGTCGATGATCGCGATCTCGTCGAGCAGCGGGTAGCGGTCGACGAGTTCCGACTTGAACAGGACCACCTCCTTGGCGATGGTCGTTTCCTCGTTCAGCGTCGGGATACACAGCGACAACTTGAGATTGCGCCGCTCTTTCGTATCGATCAGGCCCTTGATGTCCCAGAATTGACCGTAGTGAAAGGTATTGGTGTTCAACCACTCGTCAATCTTCGCCACAGCAGCCCCCGTCGATCGCCCTGAGGATGCCGATGACCTGGGCAAGACCCTTGAGCGTCGGTTCGATCTCGACGTATTCGCGCACCCCGCCGCGATTCTCCCCCAGGCTCACGCCGACGGTCAGGGACGGGAGCCCCTCCTCGAGAAAGACCGACGCGGCCGAGGAGTGGGCCGGGGCGATCGTCCCGATGCCGAGCGACTGCTGGACCGACAGCGCGTTCTGGACCAGGGGATGACCGGGGGACAGCCCGCCGGCGCGGGTCCTGGCGATGACGTCGAAGTCCACGTCGATATCCAGGTTCGACGCCATCTCCTCGCAGATGGTCAGGATCTCCTCGGCGATGCCATCGACCACGGCGTCGGATTCCCCGCGCAGCTGAAACCGCAGCGTGGCCGAGTTCGCGGGCGTCTTGTAAGACGTGCCGCCCGAAATGGATCCCAGGATCAGTCGGGTCAGCGGTTCGCCCGGCATCGGAATGTTGCGCAACCGGGTGATGATCTGGTTCAACGCCGCGATCGTGTCCTGGCCATCGATACCGTTCCACGTTTTGGCGATGCATTCGATTTCCCCGCCGAGTGTGGCCAGCGAGATGTAGTCGAGGCGACCGAGCTGCACACCTTCGATGGAGAGTCCGGCCAGTATGGGGATGTCGGCGCGGGTGAGAAACGAGCGCAGCCCCTCCAGGTTTCCCTTGCCCAGACTGCGTGTGTCGGCCATGAAGACCAGGTCGTGCGTGAACTCGAGTCCGAGGCCCTCGATGATCGTCGGCAGGGTGGTGAGCGCGGCCAGGCCCAGGCTGTTGTCGGCGACCCCGGGTCCCGTGACCCGGTCGCTGGATACGGTCAGCGTGTGGGCGACCGTATCGGGGAATGGCGTGTCGGTATGGGCGGTGATCAGGATGCTCCTGCCCTCGCTGCGGCCCGGGAGTACGGCGAGGCCGTTTCCGGCGCTGCCGGAAGAGACCTTCTGCAACCCGCATTCCGTGAAGCGTTGCTTGACGAATTCGATGCGAGCCTTCTCGTCGAAGGCCGGCGCCGGAATCTCGCCGATCATGATCAGGTTCGCGAGCAGCATTTCACGGTACTCGCCGAGCGATATTGGTAGATCGTGGATCCATCGGCCGGGATCCTGCGTGGCGAGCGTCGGCTGGGCCATGTGACCTCCGAGTCGGTGGGGAACGTCATATCCGGGTGCTGGAGAGGCAATCCCTTCCAACGTGCAGCGACGGCTGCCTGCAAACGCGGCGCACCTAGTTTGACCGATCCTCGGGGATCGTACAATCGTCGGCTTCGTGCGCTCGGGCGGATTCCGTTGCCGGCAGCAATCCCCGGGGAACGAGGCTATTGTTCTGGCGCTGTACGGTCATTCAGGCTATAAGGAACGATGGGGTCTCGCCCCTGACAGCGATGCAGCCACCCGAAGCCGACGCCCCCGAACAACAACAACACCGCCGACGATGCCCGAAAACGTAGGATTCATCTCGACCCGGTTCGCCGGTACCGACGGTGTGTCGCTGGAGTCGGCCAAGTGGGCCGAGGTGCTCTGGGAGGACGGTCACGTCAGCTACTGGTACGCAGGGCAGCTCGATCGAGACCCCGCCATCAGCCTGTGCGTGCCGGAGGCATTTTTCCAGCACGGCGAGGTGCGGTGGATCAACGAGCGACTCTGGGGAAAGCGGCATCGCGAGCGCGTTACGGCGGGGCGCATCCGCGAGATGGTCGATTACCTCAAGCTGACGCTCTCCCAGTTCGTGGAGAAGTTCGATCTCACGATCCTCATCGTGCAGAACGCCGTGACTATCCCCATGCACGTGCCGCTGGGAATCGCGATTACGGAGTTCCTGATCGAAACGGAAATCCCCACGATCGCGCACCACCACGATTTCTACTGGGAGCGCAGCCGGTTCCATAACTCCGCCGCGCACGACTATCTTGAGACGGCGTTTCCACCCAGGATCCCCCGTCTGCAGCACGTGGTGATCAACAAGGCCGCGCGTGAGGAACTCGCCTGGCGAAAGGGGATCGGTTCGGTGTTGATTCCCAACGTCCTGGATTTCACCAATCCGCCCCCACCGCTTGACGACTACAATGCAGACGTGAGGGAGCAGATCGGCCTGTCGGAGGACGATATCTTCGTGCTGCAGCCGACGCGCATCGTCCCGAGAAAGGGGATCGAGCACGCCATCATGCTGCTACGGCGCCTGAACGATCCGCGCTTCAAGCTGGTCGTCTCCCACGATGCCGGCGACGAGGGCGTCTACTATCTGCGGCAGATTCGGGAGCTGGCGCAGGACGAGAATGTGGAACTGGTGCTGATAGCGGACCGGGTGGCGGAGGTGCGCCAGCTCGACGGGCGCGGCCGCAAGATGTTCGTGCTCGAGGACCTCTATCCGCACGCGGACCTGGTCACGTTCCCCAGCCTCTACGAGGGCTTCGGCAACGCGTTGCTGGAGGCCTTCTATTTCCACAAGCCGGTGCTGGTCAACCGATACGAGGTGTTCGCGCGCGACATCCAGCCGAAGGGTTTCCAGTTGCCGATGATCGACGGTTTCATCAACCGGAGCGCCGTCGCCGAGGTGCGGAAACTCTGCAACGAGAGCGACTACCGGGAATCGGTCGTCAGGCAGAACTACGAGCTGGCCGGAAAGTACTACAGTTATCGGGTACTTCGTTATGGCCTTCAGTCGCTGTTCAACAACATTCGCCACCTGACCGACTGAACCATGATCGTCTTTCCCAGGCATCTTGTCGACCAGGTCCGGACACGATTCGAACGTCTCTACGGCAGCGACCGGACCCCGCTGCTGCTGGAACGTTTGGGAGCGCTGGCCGGGCGGTTCGGGCTGGACATCGCCTGGCGCAACGAACGCAGACCGACCCGATGGGATGAGGGCGATTCGATCCTGATCACCTACGGGGACATGGTGCGGGCCGAAGGCGAAAAGCCATTGCAGACCTTGAATCGGTTCGCCACCCGCTTCCTCAAGGATGCGGTTCGCGGCATCCATATCCTGCCGTTTTTTCCTTACAGTTCCGATGATGGATTCTCCGTGATCGACTACCGAGTCGTGGACGAGGCACTCGGCGAATGGGGTGACGTGGAAGCCATTGGCGAGCACTTCGATCTGATGTTCGACCTGGTGCTGAACCACGTGTCGAGTCAGAGTACGTGGTTCCGCCATTTCCAGACCGGAATCGCCCCCGAGCGGCACTACTTCTTTTTCATGGAACCCGAAGTGGACCTCAGCGCCGTGGTCAGGCCGCGAACCAGTCCGTTGCTCACCCTGACACAGACCCCGTGCGGCGAGCGCTACGTATGGACCACCTTCAGTGCCGACCAGGTCGATCTGGATTTTTCGAACCCCGACGTCCTGTTCGAGTTCCTGGAGATCCTGTTGTCTTACGCCACACACGGGGCGCGGATCATCCGTCTGGACGCCATCGCTTACCTGTGGAAAGAGGTTGGAACCCCCTGCATCAACCTGCCGCAGACTCATGAGGTCGTGAAGTTGCTGCGCGACGTTCTCGAGGGACTGTCGCCCCGGACCCTGCTTCTCACGGAAACGAATCTGCCACATGACCAGAACGTCAGTTACTTTGGCGACGGTGACGAAGCGCACATGGTCTATCAGTTCAGCCTGCCGCCCCTGCTGCTGCACGCACTGCAGACCGGTAACTCGAGCTACCTGACCACCTGGGCGAGGGATCTGGACGATCCGCCGCCTGGGTGCACCTTCCTGAATTTCACCGCCTCCCACGATGGCATCGGTGTCCGGCCCCTGGAGGGTATCGTGCCGGATGAGGAACTCTTCGACCTCGTGGAGCGGGTGGAGAAACTCGGCGGGCGGGTTTCCTCAAGGACTGGAAACGATGGCCGTGCGCGTCCCTACGAGTTGAACATCACCTGGTTTGACGCCATGGGTGATCCGATGATTCAGGACGAGGCGACACAGATCGCGAGGTTCCTCTGTTCCCAGGCCATCGCGCTTGCGCTAAGGGGCATCCCCGGGATCTATTTCCACAGCCTGACGGCCGGCAGGAACGACTATTCCGGGGTCCAACAGACCGGTCATCCCAGGGCCATCAACCGGGGCCGCTGGTCCGAGGTGCAGTTGAATGACCTGCTGTCCGACCGGACCTCGGTCACCTCGAGGGTGTATCGCGAGTACCGTCGTCTGCTGGTCCTGCGCGCCGCTTATCCCGCGTTTCACCCCGACGTCCCCCAGCGTGTGCTGGATCTGGACAACGGACTGTTCGGCATCGAGCGGCTGGCCACGGACGGCTCCGAACGCGTGATCTCGGTCCATAATCTCACCAATGCGGCGCGTGAAATCGACATCTGCGGACTGAACAGTGACGGCGGCGCCGTGCCGAACGAGTACCAGTGGATCGATATCGTCGCGGATGAGATCGTTGACGGTGCGGACGGTTCCCTGGCGCTGGCGCCGTATCAGACACGCTGGCTGTGGCCGGCGGTTCCGGGAGAGACCCCCAACCCTAAGCACAGGGATCCGATCATGAGCGAAGTGAAGACAAGTCAGAATGCCGACGACGAAAGCGTCCGTCCCTGGGGCCGATACGATGTGTTGCTGGACGCCGACGACCACAAGGTCAAGGAGATCACGGTCCTGCCGGGAAAACGCCTGTCGCTGCAGCGACACCGGCGCCGCAGCGAGCACTGGCACGTGGTCAGCGGCACGGCGGTCGTGACACGCGGCGATGAAGCGCTAACCCTGGGTCCGGGGGAATCCGTCGATATCCCCAAGCAGGCCCTGCACCGAATCATGAATCCCGGCCAGGGCCCGCTGGTATTCATCGAGGTGCAGCGCGGCGACTATTTCGGCGAGGACGACATCGAGCGCTTCGAGGACGATTACGGCCGGAGCTGATCCGGTGTCACGCATCACCGGCCGCGGTGCCGGCGCCGGAATCGAGCCCGCGTGACGCTGCTGGACTGGGGTGTCATCTGCGTCTACGCGGTCGGCATGATCGCGCTCAGCGTCTACCTGCGCCGCGGGCAGAGCTTAGGGGGGGGGCCGGGGTCCGACCTCACGCGGTGCGCCCATCCCGAGGCGGAAAGCGCGATCGACGAACAGGGGGATCAATTGCCGCGCGACGGAATCGAAATTGGTTTCGATGATGCGCCCGACGATCCCACCCCGCGCCTCGATGTCGATCGCCAGATCCACGGTGCAGCGGTCGTCTACCTCTCGGACGATCGACCAGTCGATCTCCAGACGGCGAAAGGGGCCGTCGATCGAGGCGATGCGGATTCGGGACTGCGGCTCGATCGTCGCACGGGAACGAAAGCGTTTGCAGACCGGCCCGATGCCGATCTGCTGTTCGACGGTGAGTCCGGTCTCGTCACGCTTCAGTATCCGGGCCGATTCCCATCCCGGGACGAACTCGGGATAGCGCTCCACGTCCGCGACCACGGCGAACAGGCGGCTCTGCGGAAGGTAAAGGTGACGGGAGTCCCGAAATCTCACTCCTTCCTCGAGAACAGCTTCATCAGGTCGGGGCGGGAGATCACGCCTTTGACGTGGTCTTCCTCGTCGGTGATGACCAGCCGTTTGATGCGGTTGTGGTCCATCAACTCGATCGCCTGTCTGAGCGATGCGTCCTCGGCGATGGTGATGGGGTTGGGTGTCATCAGGCCGTCGACGGTCGTGCCGGCCGTGCGCCGTGGACGGTTCCGGCGGATCACCATGTCGAACAGCTGGGCCACCGCCCCTTCCTCGCTGATGTTGAGTGCGCTCAGGAAGTCGGACTCGGTGAGGATGCCGACCAGCCTGTTGTCGACGTCCACGATCGGCACGCTGCTGATGTTGTGCTCGACCATCGCCTCGGCGGCCTTGTAGACCGGCGTCCCGGTCTGGACGGTGACGACGTTCGAGGTCATCACGTCTCGGATCCTGATCTCCTTGGAACGCTGCACCTTGGGGTGGGTCGACAGGTCCTTGCCGATGAAATTCATCTGCGAAGGAATCAGCGGCACCATCGGCAGGATACCGGTCAGGAGCATGTTCCAGTAGACCCAGTCGAACAGGATCTTGCCCATGTGGTTGACGTAGGACTCCTTGAGCAGGGAAAAGGGACCGACGAAGGGCAGGGGAAAGTGCCCTTCCAGGGGTTCGATATCGTAGTTGAAGTCCAGCAGCAGGGCCTTGTGGTAGCCCGACTCGATGTAGCAGTTGGCGTGACCGTCGTAGCTCGGTACGGGCTTCCTGCCCTCGATCTCGTTGAGGATGTTCTCGACCACGGTTTCCGCCTCGAAGTGCGCGACCGAGCCCGCCTTGGAGGTGGCGACATTGGAGTTGTCGCCGAGCACGTAGACGCCGTCCGCCTTCCTGGCCTTCAGCGTTCTCGGATCGGTCAGTACGTAACCCGTCCCGTCTCCGAGGCCCGAGGCGTCGATGACCGAGGGACCCACGTTAGGCGGGATGGTGACCAGCAGGTCGTAGTCGAGGGCTTCGCCCTCGAAGGAGTGGATCTGCTTCCTGCCCGGGTCGACGCTCTCGATGGAAAAATTCGGCGCGATATCGACCCGTTTTTCCCCGGCGATTTGAGAGAGGATGCGATTCGCGTTGGGTTTGGTGAATGCGCCGCTGAACGGCGTGACCAGGGTGATGTCGATCTTGTCGCGGATACCTCTGAGAGCGAAGAAGTAGTCGGCCAGAAACGCGTATTCGATGGGTGCGACCGGGCACTTGATGGGCATGTCGCAGATGTGGACAAGCAGCCGGCCGGATTCCATACGGGCCATGGCGTCCTGTGAACGCATGGCACCGTCCAGGGTGTAGAAGGTGTGGACGTCGTTTCCCATGGCCTCGGCCATGCCGTCGACCTCTTCCGGCGCAGGGTGGCAACCCATGCCGCAGATGAGGAAGTCGTAGCGGTAGATGCCCTCACCGGTCTCGACCTTCTTGTCTTCATGGTCGATCAGCTTGACCTCGGCCTTGACGAACGTGGCGTTCTTGGGGAGCTTGTCGTCGATCCTGCGCACGACCTTCTCGCGCTCCTCATAGCCGTAGAGCCGGAAGGGCAGGAAGAGATAACCCGGCTGGTAGTGGTGTTCGTCGGACTTGTCGATGATCGTGATCGCCCATTCCTTCAGGTTGAGCTTGTTCGCGAGCAGGTTGGCGACCACGGTACCGCCGGTGCCTGCCCCCAGTATGACGATGTTTTTCATGATCTGAGATGCCTCGGGCTCGCTCTTGCTGCAGGGTCGTGGTTCGCCTCTCGGTGCGTCGAGGTGGAAACAGGCACGGCGCCTAGTCTTCCTCGACTTCGTCTACGTCGAACTGGCCGGTCATGCGCCTGCGGATGTGCGACCATGACATGCCCGTGGCCAGGATGGTGGACAGGAGGACGAGCACGATGTAGGAAATGGCGGTGAAACTGTCGGGCGCGATCCAGCCCTTATCCACCACGAGCCAGAGGATGGCGCCGAACAGGGCGGATGTCAGGATCACCCCCAGCGGGCCGAGTGAACGGAGGGTCGCGCGAAGAAAGATGACCCACCCGATCAGCAGGCAGACACCGGTGATCGCCATCAGCGGATCGAACGACGGCAATGTCCGTTCGACCCAATGGAAATAGGAATATCCGCTCGGATTGTAGGTGGCGAAGACCAGAAACAATGCGAAGATCAGGCGGACGACGAAACCCGACCACGTGAATTCCTTTGCAGCCATCGTGTTGTGATTCCCTGGATTGGGTTATTTTGATCCGGGAGTACGGTACCGACGGAGCATGCGCCATGGAATCGCTCAGCCAACGAATCGCGGCAGCAGCGACAAACGGCTCCGGTCCAGGCCCTGATATTCGCCACCGGCGATGCTTGCGGCGCACTCCGGAAACCGGTTCCAGTATCTCAGAACTGATCGAGTGTTGCGAGACTCGCGGGGCGGGTGGGTTCGTGTCCTCCAGCGGTGAAGCGCGATGGCGGTAGCATGGCGATGTGATGAATCGGGGCGGTGCGGATACGGGTTCGCCCCAGCAGATATTCCTTCAGAAGAAATATGGCGATACAAACGCTCAAGTTATTGAAACGCCGAGTGGCCAGGCTGTTTGCGCCGCGGTTGCGCCTGGCCATGGACCTGGGAGAAGAGGATTTCTTTGGGACATTCGATATCCCGTCGGTTATTGCAGCCCTCGAACGTAAAGACACCGACGCCGCCCGTTCCGCCCTGCTGGCCCATTACCGACGACGTGTCGAGGAGGGCTGGCCGGAGCCCGATCGCTATCTCACCGACCTGCGCCTGGATCTCGAGGTACAGGGGGACACCGGGATAAGGGAGCGTGCCGAGCGGGTCCTCGACCTCGAGCTCTCGCCTTCGGGTATTCCCCCCTCCGTGGATGCGAACGGGAACATCGAGTGGTCGCGAAACGTGGCCGCCAAGCAGGAGTGGCTCTGGATGATGAATCGCCACGCCTGGTGGGTCGTCCTCGGGCTGGCGTACCGCGCCAGCGGCGACGAGCGTTACGCCGATACCTTCGTATCGCAGCTCAGGCACTGGATCGAGACCAACCCTCCCATCCCCGCCAGGGACGAGCGGCACCCTGCGTGGCGGCTGATGGAAGTGGCTCTGCGGCTGCGCATCAGTTGGATTCCCTCATTCGCCCTTTTCCATGAGTCGGTGCGTTTCGATGACGATGCAAAACTGCTGATGCTGCGTTCGATCGGCGATCATATGCGGTTCCTGTCGCTGTTCCACACGAGCGGAAACCATCTGCTCAGGGAGCAGAACGGTCTGGCTGCCGCCTGTTGTGTGTTTCCCGAGATACGCGGGGCGGCCGCCTGGCGCGAAGGCGCGCTGTCGATTCTGAACGATGAACTGCGCAAGCAGGTCAACGACGACGGGTCTCACTTCGAGCTGTCGACCGGATACCAGTGGCTGGTGATCGACGAGTTCGAGAAGACCTACGACCTGCTGAATCGCTACGGGCTGAGTCTCCCACGGGATGATCTGCAGGACTGGCTGGGCAGGATGTGTTTCTTTCTCGGCTGCCTGTTGCGGCCGGATGGCACGATGCCGCAGATCAACGACGGATTCATCCTGTGGCAGGCCGACCGCCTGGAAGCGCTCGGGAGAAAACTGGGTCGTGAAGATGTTGTCTTCCTGGCATCGGGGGGGAGGCGGGGAAGCGAGCCGGCGCGGGCATCGATCGGGTTTCCCAATGCAGGACTTCATGTCATGCGCGACGGCTGGAAAGGCAGGGGGCACAGTTTGCTCTTCGATGCGGGTCAGTACGGCGGTCCGCATGGCCACGAGGACAAGCTGAGCATCGAGGTCTGTGCATTTGCGACCCCGCTGATCGTGGATCCGGGTTCCTACACCTACGAACCAACCGATCCATTCAGAAACTACTTTGTCGGATCCCAGGGACACAATACGGTGCTCGTCGACGGTCTGGGTCAGGTGCGGCGCTGGGACACGGAGAACCTGGTGCGTACCCTGAACCAGGGAGAGGCGGCCATCTGGAAACACCATGAAAAGTTCGACATGGTCCGTGCGACCTACGATTCCGGTTACGGGCAATTTCAGATCAGGAGGCCGAAAGAGGCCGGGATCGAGAACGGAGTTAGGCACGAAAGGACAGTGGTGTTCGTCAAGCCGGATTACTGGGTGATTTTCGATGTCTTGTCCGCGGCAAAGCCGCATCGATACCAGGCTCTTTTTCACGCGCCGCCGGACGTTCGGATCGCGGTGACGGCGCCGAACCGGGTGATTTTCGAGTCTTCGGCGGCGGGCGCGGGACTCACGCTACTGCATCTCGGGAGTCCCTCGACAAGGACAACGGTTGTGAGCGGAGAGGACGATCCCGTCCAGGGTTGGTACTCGCCGGACCACCACCACAAGGAGCCGGCGGACGTGGCCATCTTCGAGACCCGGTCTTCGGGCGACCTGGTGCTGGTGACCGTCGTCTATCCGCGGGCTCCCGGAAGCGAAGGAGGCCCCATCTCGGCCGAACCAATCGAGGTGAGGGGGACACCGGGGAGCGCCGTGGCAGTGCAGGGGCCCGGCGGGGCACGGGACGCCGTCATGGTGTCCGGCCGGATGGGACCAAAGCAATTCGCCGAATGGACCGCCACCGGACGTGTGGCATGTTTCAGGATGGGGTCCGCCGGTGATCTGGTGGATCGGTTCGAGTGGGCTGGGGACTCCATTCCGTAGGAATTCCCCAATGGTTTTAGCCGATGTTTCGGTTCTCCGTTTCCCTTACGGATCGGACACCCCTGGTTTCCGTAAACGAATCCGATTGCGAACCGTTTCCGGCCGCACTTGACCCCGAGTGCCGGCTTCGCAATAATTGCCGCCTCCAAGGGCTTGGGATCCTGATGGGTCCTGACAGACAGCCCATGGTGGAACGGGTATCACCAGGATGTGTTCGCCCCAGACGGACTGGATCAGCAGCAGTGCGCAGGGTGTGTGAATAAGGTGAGCTTCAGCAGGGAACCTTCCCGGCAAAATCTGAAATTCCACCAGCCAGACGCGTTCCGAATACTGTCCTTTCGATCGATCGCTCGACGGGGAGTTACCGTCTAAGCCGGTCGGGGACGACTTGCCGCGAATCTAGCAAGGATGCAGTGTAGCCGTCGGCTTGACCATGGCTAGACGCGCAGGTTGTAGACAGGTCGTCGCTTGAGAACGAACCGTAGGCCCGCCATTGCCGGAAGCGAGAGACGTTCGATAAGGCGATTGCCGGAAAATGGCATACCAGATCGCGCCGGATTTTCGTTCGTCATCCAGGCGCGACAACTGGCGCATAGTCGAACTATGCAACGGTTGTCGCAACACAGAGGACGGACGAAAAGACAAGCAGGGTGGTATGTCATTTGACAGAAATCGCCTAAGGCCTGTGGGCTTGGTGTCGGC
>JAJDOJ010000007.1 GCA_022340215.1 Gammaproteobacteria bacterium | reverse complement strand
CAGCAGCACGATCCGGAAGTTCTACAACGATCATTCCAACGCCACGCTGGTGACGGTGAACGGCAACAGGATCGACTACGAGGTATTCCGCATCCGGAAACTGAAACGCGGGGAAAGCACCGGCAGTTACCAGGCCTGACGCCACGCCCGATATCCGCAAACGATCGCGGGAGACCGCCCGGTCGTCGGGCATTTCCTTGAGGCAAGTCACCGGAACGGCGACAATATGCCGGTAACTTCCAGGCGAGACGGTGGTCCGAAGGGGTTGCCGGCGTCAAGCGGGCCGAGGGCCCACCGGCCATGGGGCCATGGGCCATGGATCAAATTGACAGGAGTCCACCATGAGAATCGAAATCACACCCGAGATGCAGAGTTTCGCCGGTGACCTCAAGCACCACGCCGAGGAGGCGGTGCGCATGGTCGATGAGAACGAACGCCTCAGCGGGGAACAGCTCACTCGCGCCCAGTTCGCCGCCTACTGTATCATGGTGGGCATGATCCTGGCAGGTGGAATGGATTCCCTTCCGGAGGTGCCCATCCACCAGGAGCACTAGCCTCTTGTTCCTCCCTCTGGCGGGGGGGGAGGTCAGGTGGGGGGTCGAGACTACTATCTGCCGCCGAACCATCCCCAGACGCCCCCCATCCCGACCTTCCCCCTCCAAGTGGACCATTTTCCGGCAATCGCCTTATCCGGCACGGCAAACGGGATGACACCCGCGCCCATGGTTCTTCCTCCCGGCGAACCCGGGTCATCAGGTCAGCGAAAGTATCGCCGACACCAGCATCCCGGCATCATAGTAAGGTGCACTTCGCTCGCTGATCAGCGGGGTATCGATGACCTGCACTCCCAGGTCGCGAACGAGTTTTCGGGAGATCGCCGAGGGATAATCACCGTTGGCGCTGTCCAGCAGGATGAAATTGAGCAGGTGTTCATCGGGACAATCCTCGCCCGCCTCGATGCGAAGCTGGCGGATCAGCGCCTTCACCATCTGATCGGAAGTCATGCCGATCTGCTCGGGGTCGGCGCCGAGGTTCGGGATATACACCTTCGGGCAGTCGGTCGCGGCGATCGCCTTGGCCACCCCGTGCGGCAACAGATTCGCCAGCAGGCTGGAATAGAAACTTCCCGGCGGGTAGCAGATCAGGTCGGACTTCTCGATCAGTTTCCGGTTCTTCTTCCGCAGGGACGTCTCGGCATCGACGCGTTTGTCGATACGGCTCGAAAGGAACAGCTGCTTCACCGGCGAGGCAAGGGGCTCGACCTCCTTGCCCGTTATCCGGTGCTGACCGATGACCACGGATCCGTCTTCCAGCTCCACCCCCAGGTGCAGATTGGCATCGACGATGGCCCTGACGGTTCCATGAACGTCCACCAGCTTGGAGAACAGGAAGATGATCGGGTCGAGCTTCTGGTGATTGTTGAGATAACCGCCTGCCAGGATCAGGTTACCGATACTGGCGCCGTGCAGATCGAAGTCCTCCGGCATCGCGTCGCGGAAATAACCGAGCTGAATGCGGATGAGCCGGCGCATCGGGTTCGAGATCGTCGCGACCATCGGGTCCTTCCCCTCGACCATCTCGTCGAGTTGCTTGGCCAGGTCGCGGTTACTCGAACTGTCGGGAAACCGGTAGCTGAACAGCTGATAGACCTGCGGGTGGCCGGTTACCTTTTCGTCGCCCAGGGCCATCAGGCGGCAGCGCAGGTCGCCGATCGACGGCATCCCGAATGCCTTGCGCAACTTGGCCGAACTGCCGCCGGAATCGAATGACGTCACCATGTGCACGGAATTGTGCGTGAAGTTCTTCAGCACCCGGCTCGCCTCGTTGACAGCAGAGCCACCGCTGAAAAACAGGACACGCGGCCCGAACTCGGGTGCGCGGGCGTAGCGACTGATCCTGACACGATCGGGAATCATGGCGCGGCGTGTAACGCGGATGTCGTTCATCGACGATGCCTTCCTGTCCCCTGCATTTGATAGGAAATTAGGCTACTGTGTGAATGATTACAATTGAATCTGCAATAAATTCAGCCGTGGAAAATCTCCTCCCGGACATACGCAACGCGGCTCGCGCGCTGATCGTGCGCGGCAGGATACTGCTGTTGCGCAAGGGCGGGGACGCGCGCGGGGAGCGTTTCGCGCTGCCCGGTGGCGCGCAGGAATCCGGTGAAACGCTCCCCCAGGCCCTGGACCGCGAGTGCCGCGAGGAGATCGGAACCTGTGTCCGGGTGCTCGCCCTGGTCCACGTGGCCGACTGGTTCAAGCCGCGCGACACGACACCGCCTTCCACACGACAAACCGTCGAGTTCGTGTTCGCATGTTCGATCCCCGACGATTACGAAGCACACAACGGGCACCGGCCCGACGAGCACCAGATCGAAGTCGTCTGGATGGCCCTTGGCGAACTGGCCGGGGCCCCGCTGTTTCCCCACGGGCTCAGGGAATTCCTCTCCAGGGAAAGCGAGATCAACCCCGTCTATCTGGGGACGCTGGAGACCTAGTTCGATCGATGGCACCGACACCGATCGCGCGCTGAATATCGGCCGGATCGAGCACAGGCTGGACCGGGAATACCGCAAGCTCCTGACGCGCTGCAATGGACTGCTGAAGAAGCGTAAGGCGATTGCCGGAAAATGGCATACTAGATCGTGCCGGTTTTTCGTTCGTCATCAAGGCGTGACAACAGGCGCATAGTCGAACTATGCAACTGTTGTCGCAACATAGAGGACGGACGACAAAGACAAGCAGGAGGGTATGTCATTTGACAGAAATCGCCTAAGCTGAAGGCGGAACGGGACGGAGTGGAAAGCTGGCACGAGATCTACCCCCGGCCTCGCCCCGCGTATCCTCTCCTGGCACAAGCGCGGCAAGCCCGCCGCCATGCTGATCGAGCACCTGGCCGGCCTGACCTTCGAGGAGATCGTACTGCACGAGCCGGAACCGCAAGTGAAGCAGGCGCTGCGGCATCTCGGCAAGACCCTGAAATCGGTCTGGCGGGAGACCCGCACCGAACGGCATGTCTCGGCGCACTACATGCAGCAACTCGCCCGTCGTCTGCCCGAGGTGTACGATATCCATCCCGAGTTCCGGCAGGTCGACAGCAGGGTCTGCGGGCTGGAAGTCCCTGCCTTCGATACCCTGGTGGAACGTACGATGGCGCTGGAGACCGGGATCGTGGCGGACTGTCTCGATCTGATTGACTCGGGAATCGGGAGTGCATAAATCATGTCGCGCGAGCTTATGATCCTGCGCCACGGCAAGTCGGACTGGAACGTCGGTGTGGGCGACTTTTACCGTCCACTGGCCGACCGTGGCACGCGGGGTGCGCAACACATGGGCGTCTGGCTCTGGCGGCAGGGATTGCAACCGGACCACATCGTCAGCTCCCCGGCCGCGCGTGCCCTGGTAACGGCGGAAACGCTCTGCAATGCCATGGGCAGGGGCTCGGGCGCGATCCATCGGGACGAGCGGATCTACGAGGCCTCGCCGGACGACCTGACGGCCGTGCTGCATGACTGTCCGACAGACACCGCCCGGGTCATGCTGGTCGGGCACAACCCGGGGCTCGAGATGTTGCTCATGTGGCTGGCGGGCGAATCGCTCGCGATGCCGGAAGACAGTAATCTCCTGCCGACCGCCACGCTGGCGCGCCTGGAGATGCCGGACGACTGGGCATCGCTCAAGGCCGGTTGCGCCCGGGTGATATCGGTGACCAGGCCCCAGGAACTGCCGGAAAAATTCCCCTTTCCCGCCCCAGACGGCGAGGAACTGCGGGACAAGCCCGCGCACTACTACACCCAGTCCTCGGTCATCCCCTATCGGATGCGGGACGGAAAGCCGCAGATCCTCGTCATCTCGTCGAGCAAGAGAAAACACTTCGTGGTCCCCAAGGGCATCAAGGACCCTGGGCTGACCCCGCAGGCGTCCGCCGCAAAGGAGGCCCGTGAGGAGGCCGGCGTCGAAGGCCGTGTCGGCGACGACCCGATCGGATCCTACGCCTACGGGAAATGGGGATCGACCTGCACGGTAGACGTGTACCCCATGGAGGTCACGGAAGTCATCTCGGAGGACAAGTGGGAAGAACGCCACCGGGGCCGGCAATGGGTCTCCCCCGAACAGGCCATCGGCCGGTTAAAACAGAAGGATCTCGCCCCAATGGTAGAACGCCTGGCCGAGCAACTGCGCGCCCGCGAATGAGCGAGGCGTCCCTGATCGCCGCGCTGCTGCGTCATTGCGACTATCATCAGTTGCCCGACGTACTGCGCCTGCTCCGCGCCGTTCGCCTCGTGAAGGAAAGCGGCATCGACCTGTCAATCCTGGCCGGCAGTCACGATATCCGAGTCCTGATGGGGCTTGCGATCGATCGGAGCGGCACGCAATCCACGAAACGGGCACTTTTTCGCGTGTGGGTCCGAAATCGGTCCCGTTGCTCAGGGAGATTGCGGACGAATACCTTTCGGAGCCGAAATCCATGCGGGGCATACCGGGCAACCGTGAATGCCGGCGCAGGCTGTTGCACGGCCAGCGTGTCGTGCTGCGCAAGGGAATGATCAATTTCGAGTGTGACCCTGGACCGGAACAC
>JAJDOJ010000006.1 GCA_022340215.1 Gammaproteobacteria bacterium | reverse complement strand
TGCTCGTTCTGCTGCTGCTGCTCCTTCTGCTCCTGCTGCTCCTGCTGCTCCTGCTGCTCCTTCTGCTGCTGCTGCTCCTTCTGCTCCTGCTGCTCCTTCTGCTCCTGCTGCTCCTGCTGCTCCTGCTGTTCCTTCTGTTCCTTCTGTTCCTTCTGTGCCTTCTGTTCCGGCTTCTGCGCCTCCTTCTTGAAAACCGTTTCTTCGTCGAGTTTCCCCAGCATGGCCTGAACCAGAATCAGGTTGGTCCGCGCGTCCTCGTCCTCCGGCCGCCTGGCGAGCACCTCCTCGTATGCCTCCTCGGCGCGTTCGTATTGCTCCTGCATGAAGCGGGCATTACCCAGGTTGTAGATGGCATCGATTGCGACATCTTCACGCTGCACCTGCTCGAATTCCCTGGCCGACCCCTCATAGTCCCCCGCCTTGTAGAGCGCAACCCCGGTCCGGTAGTGATCGCTGAATCCGTTCGCGGCTGCGTCGTATTCGCCCTCCTCGTAAGATTGCTGCGCTGCCTGATCCCGGTTCTGAAACCACCCCGCGTCGGCGACGGGGACACCGGATATGAGGAGGTATGCCATGAGTACACCCACCACACGGGCGAAATCAAAAATCTGTTTCGCGCCGCGACCAGGAGGTCCTGCGTCCCACGAATCGACGCCCGCAAGTAACCATTGAATGCCTTTCTTGATCACACTACCTCGAGGATCTGAACAGGCCCGGTGTAAACCGGGTCATTTCCGGCAGCAGAGCCAGAATCAGAATACCGATCAGCCAGTAGAACTGCTCGTGCCAGATACGGGTCTGCTCAGCGCCCTTGACGCTGACCGAGGCATCCGAGGCAATCCGGTCGACGAACGCCAGCGTATCGTCGCTACGGAAGTCGGCATTGATGTATTCGCCCCCCCCCGCCTCTGCCAGGGACTGCAGCAGCCGTTCATTCATTTGGGACTGCACCGATTTTCCGTCCCGGCCCCGCATGGGTCGTCCATCGGGAGCGGGCACGCTCCCCCCCTGCAATGTTCCCACACCCATCGTGTGCACACGTATCCCGTCCTTCGACAGCCCCCTGACCGTCGCCTGCAGACCGGGCTCAGCGAAATCTCCATCGGAAATCAGGAGTATGGATCGGGTAGTGTCGTCACCTTCGCCGGAGAGCAATGCGCGCGCCGAACCCAGCGCATCGGTGACCCGACTGCCCTGCAGCGTGGCCAATTCGGTCGAAATCGCCGGGAGCAGGCGCCGAATCCCCTGGGTATCCTCGGTAACGGGGGAGATCACGTGGGGTGCAGTGGCGAATACCACCAGACCGATACGCACACCCCGCGCATATTTAAGCAGGTCCTCGACTTCCTGTCGCGCGCGGGCAAGTCTCGAAGGTTTGACGTCCTCTACACGCATCGATCCCGAAATGTCCAGCAACACCACGAGCTCGACATCCGGACGGAAGAGTTGGACGTCCGTATATCCCATGCGTGGACCGGCCAGTGCGCCGATCAGTAGTGTCCAGAGGAATGTCCAGAACGCAAAACGGCCCCATTTCTGCTTCCCACCTGCCACATTTCCTCGATGCATCAGGTGCGGCAGCAGGTCGGGATCCGCGTAGTCGCGAATCCGTCTGTTGTCCGAAATACTGGCGGTCATCGTCAGCCACACCCAAACGGGAAAGGGAAGCAGCAGCAGCCAGAACACACCGGGATGCGTGAAATGCAGGGCCGATTCCAATTCAAGCGCCCCCGCGGCGAAAGCGCCGCCGCGCCTGAGGAAACAGGCCGAGAACAGCCAGCACTACCGCCGCGATAGCGAGGGGTAGATAGAACAGCGGTCGCGGGATCAATACCTCTCTCGCCTCCACCTCTGTCTGTTCCAGCTCGTCGATACGCCGGTAGATCTCCTCGAGGGCCTGCGCGTCGGTCGCCCGGAAATACGCGCCCCCGGTCAACTCCGCGATCTGCCGCAGGGTGTCCTCGTCGATCTCCATCGCCACCTGCTTGCGTACCCCTCCCTCGATGAACGGGACCAGCCCCATGCTGCCGACGCCTATGGTGTAGATCCGGATTCCCTCCCTGGCTGCGAGCCGGGCGGCCATCAGTGGCGGAAGCAGACCGGCGGTGCTTTCCCCGTCGGTCACCAGCACCATGACGCGCGCGCCCTCGGGCCGCTCCTTCAGTTTCTTAACGCCAAGCCCTATGCCGTCCCCCATCGCCGTCGCGTCTCCCACGATGCTGGGTTCCACCGAGCCAAGCAGATGGCGCACGGCCTGGACATCGTGGGTAAACGGAGAAAGTATGTAGGCATAGTCCCCGAACAGGACCAGCCCGATCCTGTCGCCCTCGCGCCCCTCGACAAAGCTGCCGGCCACGCCCTTTAAGACGGACATTCGACTGATTTCGCGGCCGTTCACGGAAAAGTCCAGGGCGCCCATGGAACGTGAGGCGTCAACCGCCAGGAGCAGGTCATGTCCCCGTGTGCGCGATTCGGCGTGAAGCTCCAGCGTCTGCGGACGCATCATCGCGAGCACCAGCGCGGTCCACAGCAACATCAAAAACAAGCGATAAAATCGCCCGGCCGTCCCGGAGACGGATCCCATCTCGCCCCCGTAGGCCTTTTCCAGCGCAATCACGTTGGGGTGGAACAGGGAGGTTTCCAGCGAATCTTCGGCACCCTTGCGGACCCTGACCCGCCGTCGCGCCGTAAGTGCCCCTAGGATCAGGGGTAAAGGCAGCAGCACCGCAAACCAGGGCCACGCAAAGCTGAACATTACACCGCCTCTCCGACCCGCGCGGACTGCGCAGTCGCCTGTGACGTGTTCAGGTCCGATACCCAATGGGCCGCCGCCCGGACCAGAGGCCTCAACGCCTGCCTCGCAACCTCGCTGGCGGCACTGTCGGCGTAGGGCAACGTAACCAGTATCTTTCCACTGGAGACCCAGTCGAAACCCTGCGGATCGTGCGCGGCCAGCCACCGCAACCATTCGGTGCCGGTCAGTCCGGCGCAATCAACCCGCCCGTAGCGCGCCATGGCCACCCTGCGCAGGAACTCGGATAACTCCCCCGCAGTCTTCTTGGGGTCCTGGGTCGCCATCCGCTTTCGCAGCATCAGAATCCGCCTGCGGGCGTCCGCTCGCCAGCCGAGACGTGACTTCCACCGGTTCCAGATGAATACGCCGGCGACCGTCAAAGCGATGCCCAGGGCAAGCATCACCCACCAACCCGGTCCCGGCGGCCACCACCCGACCGGATCGATATCCCGGATGTCACGCAGATACTTCTCCGGAGACTCGATCAAACTGCGGCCCTCACACTCCTGCTGCGCTGCAGACCCTCCGCGAGGGCGCGGTGCACATCCTCGTTGGTCCGCAAAGGCTGGAGTGAGATCCCCAGCCGGTTCGTCATATTCAGTAGCTCGCGGCGCCGGCCCTCCCATCCTCCAGCGTAGGCCGCTCGCCCTTCGGGTTCGTCCGTATCAACTTCCAGCAACTCACCGGACAGGGTCCGGAACGCGACCCGGCCCATGGCCGGAATCTCGCTGTCGGCCGGGTCGTCCACCGGCAACAGCATCACGCTGTGTCGCTGCCGAAGATGTCCAAGCGGACGTTCCAGATCAGCGCAATCCCTGTTGAACTCACCAATGACGAACACGAGCGACCCCGTTCCGGAACCCTTTGCCAGCTTCACGAGCGCATCGGCGATGCGACCCTGCCCCCTGGCACCCGCTTCCCCCTCTTGCGGGGCGCGGGACAGTCCGTGCAGGAGGCGCCAAAGGCCACGGCGACCACGCTCGGGTCTGAAATATTCGATCCCCTCGCGGCCGAAGAGCAGCCCACCCACGCGGTCATGGTGATTGTTTGCAGCCCAGCCGAGCAAAGCCGCAGCGCGGGCCGCCTGGACGGACTTGAAGGTCCCCCGCGTGCCGAAATTCATATGCGCCCCGGCGTCGACACAGATCATGACCTCACGTTCGCGCTCTTCCTTGAAGACCTTCATGTGCGGCAGATTGGTACGGGCAGTGACGTTCCAGTCCATATTCCGGATATCGTCGCCGTCCCGATACTCCCGCACCTCCTCGAAGTCCAGACCGAAGCCGCGAAACACGGAGGCATAGAGACCGCTGAACTTGCTGTTGACCAGGTGGTGGGAGGCAAGACCAAGGGTTCGCGCCTTGTGGCGCAACTCCAGTAGATCATCGAGATGTGGCTGAAGACTCATCATCGAATCCAGCGGTTGGCCAGAAAGCCGAAGCCGAAGAAAAGCAATTCCGGGCGGAGGTCCGACACGCTTCAGGGAACCGCAACGACCCGAAGCAGACGCTCGATGACGTCGTTGGTCGTAACGCCCTCCGCCTCACCCTCGAAACTCAACAGAATTCGGTGTCGCAGCACCCCGGGGGCGACCGCCTGGATATGTTCCGGCGTCACATACCGCTCGCCGTCGATCCAGGCCCGCGCACGCGCGCAGCGGGCAAGGGCTATCGATGCCCTTGGAGATGCGCCGAACCGCACCCATCGCTCCAGATCCGAATCGTAGGGACCCGGTCCTCGACTGGCCTGGACCAGATCCACGATATAGCGATTCAGTCTTTCGTCGACGAAGATTTTTGATACCGTCGCGCGAGCAGCGTCGATCGTCTTCTGGCTGACGACCTGTGCAGGCGGTGCCGCAGGCCCCTGTTGCCTGCGGCTGTCGAGATCGAGAATAAGTAGCTCCTCTTCCGGGGTGGGGTAGGTGACCAGGGCCTGGATCAGGAACCGGTCGAGCTGAGCCTCCGGAAGATGGTAGGTCCCCTCCTGCTCTATCGGGTTCTGGGTCGCCAGGACCATGAACAGTCCCGGTAGTTGATAGGTGCTGCGTCCTACCGTCACCTGCCTCTCGGCCATCGCCTCGAGGAGCGCGGATTGAACCTTTGCCGGAGCGCGGTTGACCTCGTCCGCCAGCAATATGTTGTGAAACAGCGGCCCCGGACGGAACTCGAATCGGGCCTCGTCGTGACGGTAGATATCCGTTCCGACCAGGTCGGAAGGAAGTAGATCGGGCGTGAACTGGATTCGGTGATAGTCGCCCTCTACGGCATCCGAGAGTGTCTTGACGGCGGTCGTCTTTGCCAGTCCGGGGAGGCCCTCGACCAGGAGGTGCCCGTCGCTGAGCAGACAGATGATGATGCTGTCGACGAGTTCCTGCTGACCGATGACCTGCGAGGCGAGATGCTCCCGCACGGGATTCAGACAGGAGGAGTCGAGCGCGGCGTTCATAGAAGATCCCTCAATAGTTTGTTCGCGACACGAGATGCACGATGCAGCCCCGTTTCGCGCGGGGTCATAGGGCTGCATGTAGATCCCGCCGTCAAGGGGGGGGGGTGATCCGTGACCGACCCGGACAATGAACTGCGGATAGCGCTGCTACCCCCGGATTCACCGCCGGGGCTCAAGGAGGCAGGAGTTTGCTCGAGGCAAACACAGACACCCTGGGAGTTATTCTTGTTATTCCGTACGACGCAACCACAATATAAATAATCACATGACTGCTGTGCAGTTACAAGCGACAATTCAAACGCGGCTCAGAACACGTCGCGTACCGATGTCAATTTCTCCAGAAGCCAGGTGTTAACAACACCAGCAGAGTGAAGATCTCCAGACGGCCCAGCAGCATGGCCAGGCAGAGCGTCCATTTCGAAAAATCGTTCAACCCTGCAAAATTCTCACCGACCTCGCCAAGCCCAGGACCCAGGTTGTTGAGGCTGGCGGCAACCGCGGAAAACGCCGTGACCTGGTCCAGCCCCGAGGCCATCAGGAGCAGCAGCATGATCCCGAAAACTGCCACGTAGGCGGAGAAGAACCCCCAGACCGCTTCCATCACCCGGTCGTCGAGGGCCTTGTTGCCTATCTTTACCACGATACGCGCGCTGGGATGGACCAGCCGCGCCAGCTCCCGAGCACCCTGCTTGACCAGCAGCAGGAAGCGGATCACCTTCATGCCGCCTCCCGTCGAACCGGCGCAACCTCCGACGAAACTCAAGAACAGCAGCAGCACCGGAAGGAATCCTGGCCAGTCCGAATAGTTCGCCGTGGTAAACCCGGTGGTTGTACCGATCGACACGACCTGAAAGATACCGTGGTGAACGGCAGCGCCCACACCGGGGAACGTCGCCGTCAGATAGAGATAAACGACGCAGATCGCCGCGACGACCGAAAGCAGGATGATGTAGGTCCGAAACTCGGCGTCGTCCCGGTAGGGAATGAGTGTCTGGGACCGCCATGCCAGGAAATGCAGGCTGTAGTTCGCGCCGGAGATCAGCATGAATACGACCGCGATCGCCTCGATCAACGCGCTGTGAAAATAGCCCATGCTGGCGTCGTGGGTCGAAAACCCGCCGATCGCGACGGTCGAGAAACTGTGCGAAATGGCGTCGAACACGTCCATCCCCGCGGCCCAGTAGGTGATCGCACAAACGATCGTCAGGCCGAGATAGATGTACCAAAGCGCCTTTGCCGTTTCGGTGATACGAGGGGTCAGCTTATTGTCTTTCATCGGCCCGGGTGTCTCGGCGCGATAGAGCTGCATGCCACCGATACCCAGCATGGGCAGAATCGCCACGGCAAGGACGATGATGCCCATCCCGCCCAGCCACTGGAGTTCCTGCCGATAGAAAAGTATCGACCTCGGCATGTGGTCCAGGCCGACGAGGACCGTTGCGCCCGTCGTCGTCAGTCCCGAGATGGACTCGAACACCGCATCGGTCACGCCGATATAGGGATGCTGGGCCGCGACCAGCGGCAATGCACCGAACAGACCGAGGACGGCCCAAAACATCACCACCGTCACGAACCCGTCGCGCACCCGCAGTTCGCGCCTGACCTGCATGACGGGAGCCCAGAAGACGAAACCCGTCCCCAGTGTCACCACGAAGCCGACCAGAAAAGGCCGGATCTCATCTCCTCCGAACCACCAGCCGACCGCGACCGGGGGCAGCATGGTGGTACTGAACACCATCAACAACAGGCCCAGAACTTTCTGTATGACGAGGATCTGCATGCCCGGCCGGTCCCCCGCACGAAGGGCTAGAGGAAAGTCACGCCGACCTGAAACAACCGCTCGACCTCCGGAATCCGTTTCTTGTCCATCAGAAACATGATGACGTGGTCCTCGGCTTCGATCACCGTGTCGTGGTGGGCGATAACCACCTCTTCACCCCGCACGACCGCATCGATCGTGGTCCCTTCCGGGAGCTTGATATCCTCGATACGCCGACCGACGACCTTCGAGGTCTTGGGATCACCGTGCGCGACGGCCTCGATCGCCTCGGCAGCCCCCCGCCGCAGCGAGTGCACCGCAACCACGTCACCACGGCGCACCCGAGTGAGCAGGGTGCCGATCGTCACCTGTTGCGGCGAGATCGCGATATCGATGATGCCGCTCTCCACCAGGGATACGTAACTCGGACGATTGATCAGCGACATGACCTTGAGCGCCCCGAGCCGCTTGGCGAGCATCGCCGAGAGGATGTTCGCCTCGTCGTCGTTGGTGAGCGCGCAGAAGACATCGGTATTCTCGATGTTCTCCGCGATCAGCAGTTCCTCATCGGCCGCGTCACCCTCCAGCACGATGGTTCCGTGAAGGTTCTCCGCCAGGTAGTCCGAACGGCGTCGGTTACGCTCGATGATCTTGACCTGAAACTGGCCCTCGAGCATTCGGGCCAGCTGGATCCCGATATTGCCGCCGCCGGCTAGGATGATGCGTTTGTACGGCTTGTCCAGCTTGCGCAATTCGCTGGTCACCGCCTCGATGTTCCGGTCCGCGGCCACGAAGAACACCTCGTCGTCCGGTTCGATGACGGTACGTCCGTCCGGGTTGATGGCGCGGCCGTGCCGAAAGATCGCGGCGACACGCGTCTGCAGCCCGGGAAGGTGCTGGTTGATGGCTCGCAGTTCGTGACCAACCAGCGGCCCGCCATAATAGGCACGCACGGCAACCAGCTGAACGCGCCCACTGGCGAAGTCCAGGACCTGGAGCGCACCGGGGTGCTCGATCAGTCGGCGAACATAATCTGTCACGAGCATCTCGGGACTGATCAGCACGTCGATAGGAACGGACTCCTGAGCGAACAGGACCGGCGAATCCATGTATTCCGTCGAGCGAACCCGGGCAATCTTGGTAGGGGTATGAAACAGGGTCCAGGCGACCTGACAGGCCACCATGTTGGTTTCGTCGCTGTTGGTGACAGCGATCAGCATATTCGCATCGGCCGCACCGGCCTGCGCCAGGACATCCGGGTGCGAGGCCACCCCGGTAACCGTGCGTAGATCGACACGGTCCTGTAACTCGTGCAGCACGTCGCCCTGGGTGTCGATCACCGTGATATCATGACCTTCGCGTACCAGGCTGCCCGCCAGCGAGCTGCCGACCCGACCGGCGCCGAGAATGATGATCTTCATCGCGGGCGGGCTACTGTACTTCCTTCGGATTGATGCCGAGCGCGCGCAGCTTTCGATAGAGGTGTGTGCGCTCCATGCCAACCCGTTCCGAGAGACGGCTGACGCTGCCTTCTGCGCTCCTGAGCTGATGCATCAGGTAGGCCCGCTCGAACGCCTCGCGTGCCTCGCGCATGGGGAGTTCAAAGAGTCTGCTCTGCCACTGCTCCTCGCCGACTGGTTTGTGGGAACGCGAGCCGAGCGCAATCTCGATTTCCTCCACCGTGACCTCCTGGTCGCTTCCGAGTATCAGCAGTCGCTGTACGAGGTTGCGTACCTCGAGTACGTTTCCAGGCCAGGTGTAGTGGATCAGGCGGTTCTGCGCCGCGATGGAGAAATGGCGATACGGCAACCCTTCCCGTGAACTGTAGAAGTCCACGTAAAAGTTGAGCAGCTCCTGAACGTCCTCGAGATGTTCGCGCAGTGGTGGGATGATCAGGGGAACCACGTTCAGGCGGTAGTAGAGGTCTTCGCGGAACCGGCCCGCCTCCACCTCCCGACCGAGATCCTTCTGGCTCGCCGCGATCACGCGTACGTCAACCTCCACCGGCTCGGCCCCACCGAGGCGAATAAAACTCCCGCTCTCCAGCGCGCTGAGCAGCCGTCCTTGTGCCTGAAGCTGCATGTCCGAAACCTCGTCGAGAAACAGGACCCCGCCGTTTGCCTGCTCGAGCAATCCGTAGTTGATGGCGTCTCCGGTTTCGCTGCCGAACAACTCGGAGGCGATGTCATCCCGTGACAACGGACCGGCGCTGACATTCACAAAACGCCCTTCGCGCCGCGCACTCTCGGCGTGAATATAGCGGGCTAGCGTTTCCTTGCCCGCACCCGTCTCACCGGTCAGCAGAATCCAGGTGTCGTGCTGCGCCACCTTGCGCGCCTTGTCGCGCAACTCCTGCATCAGGGCGCTCGATCCGATCGGTTCGCTGACCAGCGATGCCATCTGCTTGAGCCCCTGGTTTTCCCGTTCGAGCTGCTCGGCCTCCAGGGCGCGGCGGACGGTCAACAGCAACTTGGCCGTGGTCAATGGTTTCTCGACAAAATCATAAGCCCCGTAGCGGGTCGCCTCCACCGCAGTCTCGACCGTCCCGTGGCCTGACATCATCACGATCGGACAGGTGCTCCCTCCCGCCTCGCGCCACTCTTTCAACAGGCTGATCCCGTCCTCCCCCGGCATCCATATATCGAGCAGAATCATGTCCGGGCGCCGCTGCCGGCGGTGCTCCCTCGCCGAGGCGGCGTTCTCCGCAACGCTGACCGCATAGCCCTCGTCCTCGAGAATGTCCTTGACGATTTCCCGGATATCGGGCTCGTCATCCACTACCAGTATGTGCTGCGCTGTCACGCCGACCGCCTCCTGAGCTCGCTTTCTGTTTGTTGTCCCGGCTGCGTCGCGGCCTGCAGTCTCACCGTGATCTTCGCCCCATCGCCGGGTACGCTGTCGGCCCAAACCACGCCGCCATTCTCCTCCGCGATCTTTTTCACGATCGCAAGGCCAAGTCCGTTGCCCTTGACCTTGCTGGTGACATAGGGCTCGAAGAGATGCTCCATCAATTTCTGTGGAATTCCCGTGCCATTGTCGGCGATCTCCAGTTCGACAAAACGGCATCCGGAATCCTCAATACATCGCGTCGACACGTCGACCACCCCGTCGCTGCGTCCCTCCAGCGCCTCCAGCGCATTTTTTATCAGATTGTGCACCAACTGCCGGATGCGTCCGGCATCCACCTCGACCTGTGGCACATTCGGATCCAGCTCGACCCGTACCTCGGCACCTGCCGAGTTGGAGTGATACATCTCGGCGATATCGTGGATCAGATTGTTGAAATCCAGCGGCCGGATGTCGATCTCCGGTGTGCGGGCGTATTCGGCAAAGGCGTTGACCATCGATTTCAGGGCCTTGACCTGCTGGACGATCGTATCCGTCGAACGGCACAGGACCTTCGCCTGGGCCTCCTCCAGATTGGGCAGAAGTTTGCGTTGCAGCCGCTCCGCCGACAATTGAATCGGGGTTAGCGGATTCTTGATCTCGTGCGCCAGGCGGCGCGCGACCTCGGCCCATGCAGCATCACGCTGCGCCTGGATCAGGGCTGTCACATCGTCGAACACCACGACCTGCCCCCCCAATGGAAGTGCCACACCGCCGCACACCAGGATCTTGCGTCCTGTCGGACCGAGCAATTCGATCTGCTCGCGCCAGTCACGCTGATCGCCGAGATGGGGATTGAGGGTATTGTAGAACCCTCTCAACATGGGGTGCTCGTCACCGAGGTCCTCGAAGCGACCGCCGAGATACCGGTCTAGTTCGAGGTTGAGAATCTGTCCGGCGGTGAGATTTACGGTCCTCAGAATGCCACCGTCGTCCAGACTGATAACGCCTGAGGTGAGGTGATCGAGGATCGTCTGCAGGGAAGCCCGCTGGCGCTCGATGAGACGCTGGCTTCGATCCGCCGCATCCCTTGCCCTGGCAAGCTGCTCGGTCATCTGGTTGAATGACAGCAGTAACATGCCGAGGTCGTCGAGTTTCCCCACCGGCAGCTTCTGGTGGTACTCCCCCTTGGCCACCGCCCGCGTCCCCATGGCGAGGTCCCGGATCGGGGCCATCAGGCGCTGTGCGGAGTAGAAAGCCGCCCATACCGCAAACAGCACGGCGAGCAGCAGCACCAGCGAGAGTGTCAGGATGAAACTCTGTTTGAGAGGACTGCGCAGATACACCAGCTCGTTGTACTTGCTGAAGGCTACCTCCACGCTCTCGCCAAGTCTGCCGATGCGGGACGAGACCGGGTACATCGCCAGCAGCAGGCGCGGCTCCGGGTTCCCTCGGGTGGCCGGAATCTGGGTAACGACCCTGACCTGTAATTCAGCCTGGTTCTGGGGATCCAGGCCGACGTAGGTATCGCCCTGGCTGACCAGACGCAGCACGCTGCCGCTCGGCAATCGGGGAAACATCGAGGAACCCGGCACGCCGCTGGATGCGACGATTCGGTGATCGTTGCCGAGGACCGTCAACTCGAGGGCGTCGGAGGCACGGTCGATGTCGCTCAGGGTGAGTGCGGTCATCGCGTTCGGCACATCGGACAGGGTACGCGCCATCGGTTCGGTCTTCTGCAGGGCGGCGCGCATGTAGAAGTCCAATGACGCCCGGCTCAGTTCCAGCGCGTCCACCAGGGCGTTTTCGATACGCACGTCGAACCAGCTATCGATGCTGCGTCCCAGCATCTGCATTGAGAACACATAGACGATCGATGCGGGCGCCAGTGCGAACACGATGAACGCGGTCATCATGCGCAGGGTAATACGGGACCCCGGCGTGCCATTGATCACGTTCCGGACCAGCGAAACGAGATTCAGACCGATCAGAATCAGCAGGCTCAGGAGGAACAGTGAACTCAGCAGCAGGAGTACGATGTAGAGCTGCTGAAACCTGGCGGCGTTGTGGCTCGCATCGCTCAGGAGGTAGAGCAGTACCAGGAGCAGGCCGAACAGCCCGATCATAGGCCACAGACCGGCGGATGGTCTGTTCATCTCAGCGGCAGCACATACCAGTCCGTCTTGATGCGCCAGACCGGCTTGATGAATGCAAGCATGCGCAGCGGCAGGGACAGCCCGGCCTGGTCCAGCATCGCGCGGACCTGGCAGTAGTAGGTCTCCCCGGGCTCCAGCCGGGAAGCGCTGAGCAGCTTTGCGTTCAGTAGTTTACCCGCATAGCGCAGGGCGGCCGTGAGTTCCGTAAACGACTCCAGGTCGCCGGTATACTCGTTCTTGACAAGATATTTCTCCAGTAGCGAGTTGTAGTGCAATCGGAAGCGGAAATCCTTCTCCACGATCGCGGTGTCTGGCAGCCATTGATTCTCCCGCAACACCTCGGCGCGAATCACCAGCTCCAGTTGGACACCGCTGGTCAGGGCCTCCTTCAGCGGCAGGGAGAGCCGGTAGTCGACCAGTACGTCGAGCAGATACATTCCCTGGCGGTAGTTGATCCCCGCCTGGGTGATGCTCGTCTCCCGATTGCCATCCGCGTACAGCGTACCGTTAAGGAGGCAAAGGCAACCCGTCAACAGCGCGAACACTAACCCTGCCACGGACCGTGCGGCGGTATCCCGTTGTTTAACTTCTGTCATCCGGATCATGCCTGGAACGTGTCGTACAGGAACAGGCACGCTACCGCTTTTGCAGCAGCGTGTAGAAAAAACCGTCCATATCCCGATCGCCGGGAAGGATCTGCAGTTCCCGAACACGAATCGGCCGGCCGGGTGCTTGCAGCGCCACTTCGCCCGCGTCGGGGTGCCGGTCGATGAACTGCCGCATCCGTTCCCGGTTTTCCTCCGGGAGTACGGAGCAGGTTGCATACAACAGCATACCGCCCCGCTTGAGTAACGGCCAGAGGGAACGGAGCAGCCTTCGCTGCGTCTGCACCAGCACGGGAAGCTGGGACGGGCGCCGGCGAACCTTGACATCCGGCTGCCGGCGGATGATCCCGGTTGCCGAGCACGGCGCGTCCAGCAGGATCCGGTCGAACGGTTCGCCGTCCCACCAGTCGTCTGTCTCGGCGGCGTCCGCCAGGATCGTCCTGGCGGACAGTCCCAACCGTTGCAGGGTCTCCTCCAGGCGTCGCAATCGCTGCGGATGTTTCTCCAGCGCTGTCATCTCGAGGGATCCGGTGGTGGTCTCGAGCACATGGGCGGTCTTGCCTCCCGGCGCGGCGCAGGCGTCCAGGACGCGCATGCCTGGACGACAGCCAAGATACCTGGCCGCGAGCTGCGCCGATGCGTCCTGCACACTCACCATCCCTTCCGAGAACCCAGGCAGATCTCCCACATCGACCGGCTGTCGTAGCGTCACCGCGCTGTCGACATCGCGTCGCGCATCCGCTTCGATCCCCACCGAGCGCAACATTCCGAGATAGTCGCTCGCCGTGCAACGCAGACGATTCACCCGCAAGGTCATCGGCGGGCGCTGGTTGCCGGCCTCGCAGATCCGTTCCCATGCATCGGGATAGGCCGATTCCAGCCGGCCCACTAACCAGCGCGGGTGTGCATAACGCGCCTGCGGATCCAGCGCAAGCGCCACATCGATCTCGTCACGGCGTCTCTGGTAAGCGCGTAGCACCCCATTGACCAGCCCCCGCGCCCAGGGTTTACCGATCGCCGCGCACAACCGCACGGTCTCGTTGACCGCGGCATGCACCGCAACCCGGGTCTCGCCCAACTGATACAGGCCGCTCAGCAGGAGGATGCCAATTTCCCGGTCCTTCGACTTGAGCGGCTTGCGCACAAGCAACCCGAGAATCGCCTCGAGCCGGGGATACCAGCGCAACGTGCCGTAACAGATCTCTCTGGCCAGCGCCCGCTCGCGCGGGTCGACGAGACCGGAAGCGTCGAACGCCTCGCTGAGCGGTCTGTCGTTCACGATCACCGCCGTCAGCGACCTGACGGCAGCAAGCCTTGCCTGCATCCGACCTATCCGACTTCAATGCGGGACATCGTCACCCGCATCGAATCGCATGTGTGCCAGGGAATGTGCATTGAGGAATTGCGCCGATGTCATCGGCCTGCCGCCGGGAAGCTGCACCTCCAGAAGGCGCAGCAGTCCGGCACCGGTCACGACATCGATGCCATCGCGCCCCGTACGCAATACGGTTCCAGGAAGCGTCCCGGAACTGGTTTTCCCGGACAGGGGAAGCGCCGACCATACCCGCAGGGTCTTGCCGTTATATGCGGTTTGCGCGACCGGCCAGGGCCTGAATGCGCGCACCATGCGGGCCAGACTTTCCGCCGGTAGTGACCAGTCTATGCGCGCCTCGGCCTTGTCCAGCTTTCTGGCGTAAGTGGCCCGTTCAGGGTCCTGCGGGACCGGTTGTAACGAGCCGGCTAGAAGCTCGCGCAGGACCTGTACCAGCAGGTCCCCGCCGAGACCCGCCAGCTTGTCATGCAACGTACCCCCCGTGTCGGTGTCCTCGATGGGAACCGCGCGCTGCAAAAGGATATCGCCCGTGTCGAGGCCGGCATCCATCCGCATGATGCTGATCCCGGTTTCCCGATCCCCCTCGAGCAGGGCTCTCTGGATCGGCGCGGCCCCCCGCCAGCGGGGCAGGAGTGATGCGTGGACGTTGATACAACCGTACCTCGGAATCGCCAGAACGGGCTGGGGAAGCAGCAGACCGTAGGCGGCCACGACCATGAGGTCGGGCTCGAGTGCACGCAAATGCCCCTGAACGTCCCCACCCTTCAGCGTTCGGGGCTGGAGGATATCCAGACCCGACTCGAGGGCAAGCAGCTTGACGGGACTCGCATGCAGCTTGCGCCCCCTGCCGGACTGCCTGTCCGGCTGCGTCAGGACGGCAACGATCTCGTGCGGCGTCGCCAGGACCGCCTCCAGCGAGGCAAGGGCGAATTCGGGGGTACCGGCGAAGATAATTCGCATGCTGCGGGGCACTCGTATCGTCGGGCGTTCGATCACCCGAGTGCAACGGCGGGTAACCGTGCCGGTTGCGAGGTCAGATCACCTGGCGTTCGTGTTCCGGCTCCGGTTTCGAGAATCGCTGCTGCTTTTCGAGTTTCTTGCGAATGCGCTGACGTTTCAGAGGCGAGATATAGTCGACGAAAAGCTTGCCGTCCAGGTGGTCGATCTCGTGCTGAATGCACACGGCCAGCAACCCGTCGGCCTCGAATTCCAGCAGGTCTCCGTCGCGATCCAGCGCACGCACCGCGATATGGTCGGCGCGCTGCACCTTCTCATAGACCCCGGGCACCGACAGGCACCCCTCTTCCATGACCTCGACACCGTCCCGGCTCACAATCTCCGGATTGATCAGGCAAAGGGGGCTATCCTTACGTTCCGAAACGTCGATCACGATGATCCGCAATGCAACGTTGACCTGGATCGCTGCCAACCCGATGCCCGGCGCCGCGTACATGGTCTCGAACATGTCGTCGACCGTCCGTCGCACGTCATCGTCCACCTGAGCCACCGGTTCGGCCTTGCGGCGTAATTTGGGGTCGGGAAAGTGCAGTATCTCCAGCATAGCCATCTATCTGAAATCCACGCATATACCTGCCGATTTGCAAGAATAACAGGCGCGACTATGATTGTCCCATACGGGAAGACTTTTCTCTCGCCCTGATAATTCCCGCAAATTCAGGATTCACCCGATCAACACGTGAAAATCGAGGGGTTCCCATGCCGGTCCGATCGATACCCGCATTTGTCGTCGCCGCGATGATGGCGCTCTCCTCCGGCTGCTCGACCCGGTCCGAGTCGACACGAGCAGAGACTGACGTTCAACCCGCCGCGCCGGCAGAGACCGCCGTGGCCGTCGATCCGACGCCTGCGCCCGCTGTCGAGGAAACCGTCGTGGAAATCCGGGAGACCGCGCCGACCCGCTATGTGGTTCAGCCCGGCGACACGCTCTGGGACATCTCTGCGGAATACCTCTACGAACCCTGGTACTGGCCCGAGATCTGGCACGTCAACCCGCAGATCCGCAATCCTCACCTCATCTATCCCGGTGACGTCCTGACGCTCTACTACGACGGCGACCGGCCCCGCGTCCAGGTGACCGGCGGACCGCGGGTCGCCGGTCTGAAGACGGCCCGCCTAGGGCCCCAGATCCGCGTGGAAGCGATCGACGAACACAGTAATGAGATACCGATCCAGGCGATCCAGGAATTCATCATTCACCCCATGGTTGTCACCAAACGCGATCTGGACACCGCGCCTTACGTCGTCGGCGGGCAGGACTATCGCCTGATCTTCGGCAACGAGGACTCGCTCTACGTGCGTAACCTCGACAAAGCCGAACCGGGAACCGGATACGCCATCGTGCGTGGCGACAGCGAGGTGCACGACCCGAAAACCGGGGAGCCGCTGGGATATACCACGACCCCGGTGGGCGACGCACGGCTTCTACGTTCGGGCGATCCGGCGACCCTGCGCTTCCTGAACCCGAAGCGCGAAGCGCTGGTGGGGGACAAGCTGTTCCGGCAGAAGCGCGTCTCCGACCATAGCGCGTTTTTCCCGCACCCGCCGGCAAGCCAGATCGATGCCTCGGTCGTGTCGCTGTTCGACGCCATCTCCATGGTTGGCGCCCTGCAGATCGCGGTCATCAGCGCCGGTGAGCGGGACGGTGTCGATGAGGGCAGCGTGTTCAGAGTCTGGGAAGAGGGACTCGAGATCGATGACCCGCTTGCACCAGTCAACAAGCGCAGCGTGCGGCTGCCCGCCGAACGCGCGGGGACCGTGATGGTCTTTCAGACGTTCGACAAGATAAGCTACGCACTGGTCATGGATGCCACCCGACCGATTCAGTACGGCGACGTGGTGCGAACGCCTTGATTCGACTCCGCGTCCCAGACGCCCCAAACCCGATTCCCGTGGCACCCTGAGCTCCGGCGACGAAGGACCTCGATTCGGTCGGGCAGGGACGGGGCCATGGAAGAGCTGACGGATTGGCTGACGTTATGGCGGGTACCGGGAATCGGCCCGGTACGCTTCCACACCCTCATCGAACGCCTGGGTCCCCCGGAAGAAATTCTCAATGCGCCCGCCGGGCAGATAACCGCGGCGGGATTTCCACCCGGTCTTGCCGGCGCGATTGCCGGCGCCGACCGGCGTCGCTGCGAACCCGACCTGGACTGGCTGGGAAAGCCCGATCACGAGATCCTCACCATTCGGGATCCGCGTTACCCGAGCCCTCTGAAAGAAATTTCGCATCCACCACCGATACTGTTCGTCACCGGACAATGCGACTGCCTCAATGACCCGCAACTGGCGATCGTGGGCAGCCGTAACCCCTCGCCCGGCGGCGCCCGGAACACGCGGGAATTCGCCGGCGAACTGGCTAGTGCCGGCCTGACAATCACCAGCGGACTGGCCCGTGGCGTCGACGGGATCGCCCACGAGGCGGTCCTGAACCGTGGCGGCGTCACGATCGCGGTCACGGCGACGGGGCCGGACCGCGTCTACCCGGCCCGTCACAGGGAACTCGCGCATCGCATCGCCGAGGACGGTGCTATCGTCACCGAGTTTCCCGTCGGCACGCCACCCCGCGCGGACCGGTTCCCTCAACGCAATCGCCTGATCAGTGGACTCTGTCTCGGCGCCCTTGTTACGGAGGCGGCACGACGAAGCGGCGCATTGATTACAGCAAGGCACGCCCTGGAGCAGGGACGCGAGGTGTTCGCCATTCCCGGATCCATCCACAATCCGGTAGCGCGCGGCTGCCATTCGCTGATCCGTCAGGGGGCGATGCTCGTCGAGTCAACGAGCGACATCCTGGAGGAACTGTCCGGGCAGATCGACCTGCAGCGATTCGCGCCGCGGTCTGAACCGGAGAAGGCCGACACAGGGGCGAAACTCGGGCCCGACGTCATCGAACTGTTATCGTCGATGGGACATGATCCGGTTTCTGTCGAGGACATTGTGGAATCCAGCGGATTGACCCCGGAGTCGGTTTCCTCCATGCTGATCATGCTGGAATTGAAGGGCTATGTGGGCCTCGGTTCCAACGGGGCCTATCACCGGCTGAGAAGCGACTAGTGGCGCCAGGATCGAATGGACGGAACGGGATGTGCCCGGGGCGCGAAGCGCGGCCTCCGTTCGAAAAGCGGTCGTTCCGAGCCGGATCGTCAGACCCGTTTCGGAACCCTATCGAGGAATTTGCAGCAGCCTGTCAGGTGATCAGGCAAGCCCGACGACCAGTAGGCGCAGGACCAGCGATCCGGTGCATCCCGGGCCTGGCCCCTACCCTGGTACGACGGAAACACAACGGGAGAGAACCTGTCAGCGGCTCCCCCCCTGTGCGATGACCGATAATGAAAGAAGATGTAGTAGACGTATTGCTGTACCTGTTCGAGAGCTACGTCGACAACGACCTCGAACCCACCGACGACCGGGACGCCCTGCATTCGAAGCTGATCGATGCCGGCTTTCATGCCAAGGACATCGAGCATGCGTTCAGCTGGCTGGAAGACCTGTCGAATACTGGAAAGTTTCAGGCGCCCGGCGAGCACTCGACACGCGTCTATGACGCGAGGGAACTTCGCAAGCTGGATCTTCCCTGTCGCGGATTTCTGCAGTTTCTCGAATCCCGCGGCATCCTCACGGCCACCCTGCGCGAGGTCGTCATCGACCGTGTCATGGCACTCGAGACCGATGAGATAGACCTGGAACAACTGCGCTGGCTGGTTCTCATGGTACTTTACAACCTCCCGGACCAGGAGGCGTCCTGTGTCTGGCTGGAGTATCTGGTACTCGACCGGACGGACCTCCTGCATTGAGCCTGGCGCTCTAGGAGCCTGTCGGACTTAGGCGATCGTAGCGAGCATGGTGGGAGAACGAGACAAAAAGTTTACGATTTCGAGGCGCATAGTGGGCCTACGCAACGAGAAATCGGGGATTTTTTGGCCGCTCTCCCATCAGCGCAGTAG
>JAJDOJ010000005.1 GCA_022340215.1 Gammaproteobacteria bacterium | reverse complement strand
GGGGAAACGGACGCGCTATACTTCGGGAACACATTTTAAACTTATACATCTGGATCCCCTGAAGCGCACATGTCGGCCTACCCGGAGATTATCGGCAAGTACCGGATCGTGTCGGTGCTGGGGCAGGGCGCCATGGGGACGGTGTTCAAGGGGGGCGATACCGGAATCGATGGCAATGTGGCCATCAAGACCGTTGCCCGTGGCGGTACGGAACACGAACAGCAACAACTCGCCAAACGATTCAGGCGCGAGGTGCAGGCCGCGGGCAGACTGACGCATCAAAAGCAACGCAGTAAGCTCAACCCGAAACCCTTGCTGCCTGTGAACCAGACCGCACAAAGCCAGCAGGCACCACAAGCGCCAAATGAAGTCGTGACCGCGGTACCCGACAAACCGGTTCAATCGCCCGCTCCAAACCGAAGGACGGAACCGCAGCCGAGGCGATATTTCAACACCTCCCTGGCGCCAAGAGTAACGCATTTGCTCGTTGCCGCGTTTCTCTGTGTGCGCCGTAACCCGCACGCTGTGGGCAGGCGCCTGACCCACTGTCTATTGCGCTCCCTGATAAATCCAGTTCACGATCGAATTGTAACCTTGCCTCGACGGATCATCGAGCGGCGAGGTCTCATCAAACTTTAAAAGGGGGGGGCCGCTATGGTGCTGTCCTGTCGATTTGGTCAACAGCGGACTTCGCGGTATGTCCAGGAAATTGACCCGGGCCTTGATCGTCGCCACCTGTGCATCCGGATCTTTTACAGGTTGAACTACCGGGGGTACAGAGTCTAAATCAACCTTCGGTTGCTCCTCGGTAAACCAGACCACTTTTCCCGCCGGCCCACGTTGTCCGTGGCAACCGGTACATCGCTTTTCAATTAGCAAGCAGTTGATGCTTCGTTTTGAAGCGTCGTTACTAACGCAATCCGGATCGGCAGGGTCCCGGAACACCACATCCACTGTGCACCCGGCGTTCAAAACTTCGGCTGCGTCGACCACCTTGATCGTCAAAGCAGACGCGCTGGATATCCCACCGTTTTGTGATGTCACCAACTTCAGCCGGTAGTCTCCAACCGTGTCAGTGGTAAAAATCGGGGTTTGGGTGTCCTGGCCGACCAGCGTCGGGTTAGCGCCTTGGGGAGCTGAAGTGACTTCCCAAACGTATTGGTTCGAAAAAAGGCTACTCCTTCCGTCTATGTGGATATCCCGATTCACTGGAACGCAGCGGTCCAGACCGGCGTTCGCTACCGGTCTTCCGGGTTGTCTGATGCTGCCATCCGCGTTGCGGTACCTCGAACTGAAATCGGGAATCAATGGTTCCAGGGCGGACGCGAGTCGCTCGGGCTTGCTTGGGTCCTCCCAGAAGGTCTCAAAATTCAGCAGTGACAATGGCATTCGCCCCTCGTCAAACACGAGTTGTGCGCTCTCGTCTGCGTAACTCTCGAATTTCTCCCACGTCGAAAAATCCACGTCCTGTGAATCCGGGTTCGGATTAGCATCGCTCGCATCTAGAGTGATTCCCCGCCCCGCGTGACAAACAATGCAGTGTGGCCCGACGACGCTGGTGTAGAGGGCCTTGACGTTCTCGTCTTTCGACCATCCCTCGGGGACGAATCCCGGCACAAAGGTATTGGATGGCAATTGGTCACTGCCTTTGTTGCCCCCATAGTGCCCGGTCAGAATTTCCCTGGCGAATTTCCCATCCCACTCGCTTCCAGGATCATCGATTGGGTTCTCCGAAGGCTGGTAGGTGGCGAGGATTTCGGCATTCATCGTTTTCAGTCGCGCCTCCCATTCCTGGCGTGGATAGCCGACCTGATCCGAGAATTCGAAGGTGTCGACGGAAAATATCTCCAATTGGCCTTTGATGTCTCCGGCTTGGGTATCGTCCGCGTAGACGGTTTGAAACCTTGCGTCCTTGTCGAGGGGCCTCAGGGTGCCGCCGTGACAGCTAACACAGACTTGCGGCATCGCCTTCGCACCACGGCCATCGATATATGCCGTGGTTCTCAAGGGTTGATCGCCTGCGGGATCGTAGGTAAAGAATTTAAGAAATGTTGGACCGCTGCAATCGCTGGGATAGTTGGCTGGGCTGACCTCGATCGCATTGGTCCCAAAATGGAACTCAGTGTCGTTGTTGATCGCCGCCTCCAGATTCAAAGGACCGTAATCGAACCCGGGTACCGGTTCGACCAAGAAATTCCGCACATAGAATACAAGGATCTTACAACCCTGCCCACTGACGTACTTGCGCATGTACATATCGCGTCCGTAGCCGAGGTCTCTGGTATTGCGGTAAATCACGTTCATTGTATCGGCCCCGCCAAGCCCATGTAATGAGACGAAATCTCCCAGCGTGCGCCGCTGGCCAGTGGGATCGACCGCCGCGTAGTACGCCTCTGCATACTTCTCGTCGTTCAGGCCGCGATCAGGCGGATTCTCGTACTGGTTGAAAAAGCGCAGAAAACTGTTGGGCGTGGACAGCGTGACTGCCTCAACATTCCCTTCGTTGCTGCCGTCACTGCACCCTTGAAGCAGGAACGCTAGGAACGCTAGGAACGCGAAGGGGGTCAGGGCGAATGGAAATTGCTTGGTCATCTCAGAAACTCCCGGATAGCTTGGCGATGGCCTGATATCGCTCATAGGTCAAATCCGAATTCTCCGTAGCGATGGAGTAAATCCCGCGCAGCGAGACATCCAGGGAAACGCGCTCGTTGAAAAAATGGTTGTAACCTAACTGCAGGATAAAGGTATTGGCGAGCAAGCGATACGCCAACTGGTTCGCCGCCAACCCGCCGAACGCATCATCGGGTGTCACGGCGTTAGAGGCCTTTATGATATCGAGCGTCGGTGTTCCCGTAGAAGTCACGTCGCCGTACATGTAGGTGAAGACACCGTACAGCGCACCTTGTTCCAGAATATTGTATTTCGTATCTAGAAACACCTGGACATCAGATGTCGTAAAAACATCACTCTTGGCATCGTTATATATGCCGAGCACGCCACTGCCGAGCTTGAACTTTGGATTGAGACGGGATTCAATCTCGGCGCCCAGTATGAAATTGGCGCTGTCGCGGATATCCGAGCGAACGTCAATACCGGCCACTTCCGCCAGCAGTGTTATGACAGGCGCCGAGAAATTGGTTGACGTCGCGAATGTGTAATCGGCGTGTCCCTGAATGAAGATATTGCTCAGGTCGTCGATGTTGGTGAAATATTCCCCTCCACCCCGGGCCCAGAAGTGAAGGTCCTTCAGTTCGCCAACCGTACGGTTGTATCCCAGCTTCAGCGCACCAAGGGAGCGAAACGATGCTTCCCGATCGCTGCCTTCGGTTGCGTTACCAACATTGCTGTCCCCCATAAAACGCGCGTCATATCCGAATTCGACACCATCGGCAGCATGTACGTGACAGGCTAACATCAAGCCACTACATACGTAAGCGAGCGCTCGCTGCAGCCTAATCATCAGGAAGTCCTCCTCCTAATTATTGAGGTTATAGAGTCGATACCGCTAATAGCCAAGCTTGATTGCTGCAGTGGACTCCAAAATCGTCCGTAACGATTCGACAGGGTTTTCGGAGGCCCGCAGCAGGGCGGGCGTATGTTTCAGGAAACGCAGGACACCATCTCTGGTGCAGACATCATCGTCCCTAAATACGGTGCCCACCACTCGCAACTGCGATAACAGAATAGCTACCATTACATAACCTGGCAATCGCTTTAGAAGTCTTTGAGGCATCGGCGGGGTTCGCACCGCTGCCTGACCGAGACATGGAATCATGTCTTCGAGTTTGAACCGGCGGTTGAATCGATAACCGTTTTGGTCGGTCTGCACCGCCGCCACGAACGGGGTCTTTCCCGCAGCGCCGCGTCCACGCTTGCCCCCGCGACGTTCTCCACCCCAGTCGGCATCGTCCAACTGGACGATCCCGCACAGGGGGCTTGCTGTCGTGGCATTCCTTCATCACTTGCAGCAACTTGTGCTTCATGCGCCAGGCAGCGTTGTAGCTGATACCGAGTTGGCGCTTCATTTCCAGTGCCGAGATGCCGTTGTTGGACTGCGTCAGCAGATACATCCCGAGAAACCAGGCCGTCAACAGCAGCTTGGTGTACTCGAGAATCGTACCGCTGGTTACCGAGGTCTGGCGGTGACAGTGGCGACACTGATTAAAGGCTGCGTCCGACAATCTCACAGTAGCCGGTGTGCCCGCAATCCGGGCAGACAAAACCATCGGGCCAACGCCACCGGAACAGGGCGCTGCGGCACTGCGCTTCGGTGCCGAATTGTTTGAAGATCTGTGGCAAGCTGAGCCCTTTCTGGAACTGAATCCGATTCTTGGCCATGTTCTGCTCCTCCGTTTGGCTCCAGGTTCAGTAGCGCCACTTCGTGGCTCAGTAGCTGAGCCTCCGGGGTAATCAGGTACAATTTTGCGACGAACCAATTTTACACTTTCCATCGGACGCCTACCTATCACAGGCACTTGCCGTTAACGACAGGTCGGGACGCCTAGGGCAACAGACGCGCTATACTTCGAAAACGTAGTTCATACCTTTAGATGCCTGGAATCCCCCGATCTCTCATGTCAGCCTACCCAGAGACTATCGGCAAGTACAAAATCGTGTCGGTGCTGGGACAGGGCGCCATGGGGACGGTGTTCAAGGGGGTCGATACCGTTATCGATCGCAATGTGGCCATCAAGACCATTGTGCGTGGCGGTACCGAACACGAAATACGACAACTCGCCGAACGATTCAAGCGCGAGGCGCAGGTCGCGGGCAGACTGACGCATCCCAATATCGTCGCAATTTACGAGTACGCCGAAGAAGACGATTGCGCCTATATCGCAATGGAGTTCGTCGACGGCGAAACCCTGGCCGAGTACCGGAAACGCCGCGAGTCGCTGGAAGTCGACGAGATCTGCTCGATACTCGCCCGGGTTCTCGACGGTTTGGACTATGCACATACCCGGGGCGTGGTACACCGCGACATCAAGCCGTCCAATATCATGTTGACCGGTTCCCTAGAGGTCAAGGTGACCGATTTCGGCATTGCGCGGATAGAGTCCTCGTCCTTGACCCAGCTTGGCGCGGTGCTGGGCACGCCGGGATACATGTCGCCGGAGCAATTGCTCGGACAGGCCGTCGATCAGCGTACAGACATATTCTCCTGTGGCATCCTGCTCTACGAATTGCTGACCGGCGAACGGGCGTTTCCAGGCAACGACATCAGTGCGATCATCTACAACGTCGTCCACGCCGAGCTGCCGCCACCATCCAGTCGAACACAGGATGCCCCGGCGGGTCTCGACGCCATCGTGGCGAAGGCGCTGGCCAAAAACCCCGCCGATCGGTTCCAGTCGGCGCGGGATTTTGCTCAGGCTCTCAGGTTGTACCGTCGTACCCGCACGGTCGAACTGGATCCGGTGGCTCTCGACCGGACTCGTCTGGACGACACCCGCAGCATGGAGTATGCCGTTGCCCCGGACGTCCCCCACGGCGCCACCGTGGTTCGCAGGACCCGGGTGGCGCCGCAGGCACCAACTGGCCAACCCGGAGTTGAAGATGTCGGGGAAACGGCTCCGCCGAGGCGTCGCAGCGCCTACCTCCTCCTCGGGTTGTCCGCGCTACTCTCCTTGCTGATCGCATCGGTCTGGTTCATTCCGCACAGGGATCGATGGCTTTCCGCTCTCCTGCCATCGACCGGGGATGAGTCGGTGAACACGCGTCCAGCCCCCGAGCATCGTGCTGGTGAGGTATTCACGGATTGCCCGGACTGTCCCCGGCTCGTGGTCCTGCCCCCGGGGGAATTCATGCAGGGGTCTCCCGATTCCGAAGCGGGACGGCAGGCCAGCGAAGGCCCCGTACATCCGGTGCGTATCGCGTACCCGCTCGCGCTGGGGCAATTTGAGGTGACCCTCGCAGAATTCGGTCGTTTCGTCGAGGAGACCGGTTTCCAGTCGGGCGGTTGCCGGACATACGATGGCGAGTGGCAGACGGAAAAGTCCGCCAGCTGGCTCGATCCCGGGTTCGGGCAGGACGAAGATCACCCCGTGACCTGTGTGTCCTGGTCGGATGCCAGGGCCTATGTCGAGTGGCTGTCGTGGAAGACCGGTGAGAGGTATCGGTTGCCGAGTGAGTCGGAATGGGAATACGCGGCTCGTGCCGGGAGTGAGTCGTCACGACCTTGGGCGGATGACAAGAGACTGGCCTGCGGATCGGCCAATGTGGCGGACCTCGTCGCCGAGTATCGTTTCCCGGGATGGGAGGTACACGATTGTGCCGACGGCTACGTGTACACCGCCCCGGTGGGATCGTTTCGCGGCAACCCGTTTGGACTCTACGACACGATGGGAAACGCCTTTGAGTGGGTGGCGGATTGCTGGCTCGACAGTTACGACGGGGCGCCTCCCGATGGAGGGGCGAGAACCACCGGCGATTGCCACAGCAGGGTCCTGCGTGGCGGTTCGTGGTTCAGCATGCCGGATTTCGTACGCAGTGCCTTCAGAAACCATTTCGACGAAAACGAGCGCAGCGCGAGTTTCGGATTCCGGGTCGCGAGGGAATTGTGATGAAAGAAGTGGCTTCCGGGCCAGGTACAGACCCTTTTGCGGTGCCGTCAAACGGGACCCGGGTAAAGTTTTACTCCAGAACAGGTGATTTCAAAATGAATACAACCGATGCCGGCTATGCTGTCCGCGGCGCCCTCTGCATAACCCTGCTCGCCCTTCTTCTGACTGCCGGCTGCGCGAGTCGGGCGCCGACCATCGCGCATACCCATATCGGGCACGCCATGACCGGCTGGCACGACACACCCGAAAAAGGCGGTCTGTTCACGACGGCGGAGGTAAAGGCGGACGAAGCATTGAAGGCCGCCGAGGCCGCGTCCGCGGCCAGCGATCTGCAGGGAATACAGAGCGGGATCGAAGCAACGATGATGGCGACCGACCCGCAGTACGAGACGAGCCCGGGAGGCGTGGAGGTCAAGGCGCCCTATGGGGTCAGGCAGGCGCTCACCGGTGCCGTGGCGCACATCTCGTTCGCGGCCAGTTCGCCGGACGCCAGCGATAACGTCAAGGAGTCATCCGAACCGTTTGCACAGTCCGCCCAGGCCGTGCTCGATCGAAGCGACCTGATTCTAGCCCTGGGTAGCGATATCCTGGTTTCCCGTTCGACGGAGGAGGCGAGAATCCTCGGCAAGGAGGTGCTCTTGCTGGCGCGTGCCAATGTCTTTGGTGACGATTCGGATGGCGACGGGATTCCCGGATCCAGCCCGGGTGAATACGGGATGCGGCAGTTGCGAGACGAGATCCAGGCGATGATCGATCGCGAGGACCCGCCCTACACCACGGTGGATACCTGGTATCTGTTCAACCTGGTCAAGCTGCCGTCCGGGCAATGGGTGTTCAAACAACGCCCCGCGTCCTCGTCTGGCGGCTACTATTAGGCGCTTCCCCGGGTTGAAGACAGATCGCTCCATGATGATGGCTTGGCGAAGTCTCGTTGCCCTGCCATTCGCCCTGTGTCTGGTTACGGGGGATGCCTACGCTGCGCGCTGTCTCGAATCGAGCGGAACGGAGGCAATTACCGCTTGTCGCAGTGAACTTCGTGACTCGCCCAGGAGTGCATCCTTGCGCATCGCCCTTGCCGATGCCCTCATGGCGGGCCGGCGTTACCAAGAGGCGGTCGAGGTTCTTTCCATCGGTGTGGACCTCGCGCCCGGGAACGCGCAATTCAAGGAGCAACTCAAACTGGCCGAAAGCTTTGTCAAGGAACAGAAATGGATCCAGCGGCAGAGCGGGCAGTACGAGGAGACGAGTCAATCGAACGCGCAGTTTCGCCGGAATGTCATCCGATGTACTCGACTCAAGGGAGAATCCGCACTTTCGGCCTGCGAACAGGCGTTGGGGGAAAAGCCGGAGGACACCCGGTTGCTTGCTGCGAGGGGTGATGCGCTGTTCGATGTCGGGCGGTACGGCGAGGCCGTCTTCAGCTACCGGCAGGCGTTGAACCTCGAGCCGGGCGACGCGTCGGTCACCGAACAGTTGAGTCGCGCCGAGGCGCAACGCCGGAAAGCCGTGGGTGATTGCAGGGCGCTGGAGCGTAGCGATGGGCTGGAAGCATGCAGCGTGGCCCTGCTCGAGGGAGCCGGCGACGAGTTCACTGTCCGGGTTCGCCAGGGGGAGCTGTTGCTGGACGAGGGGCGCGAGGACGAGGCCCTTCAGGCTTACCGCGCCGCGCAGAAATTGGAGCCGCGGAATGCGCAGGTACAACAGGCGATCGAAACCCTGACGACGCCGGTGGCCTCGGCGAAACCGGCGAAGCCGCGGTCCAAGGCTCACAGGCCGGCCGTGGAAGCCAAGGTCGAACCCATGATCGAGGACAAACCCGAACAGGTGGTTCCACCGCCTCCACCCCCACTGGTGGAGATCCCGACCCCCGACAGCGGGACCGGATCTGCACCGGCATCGACTTCCGTTGAGACGCAGGCGTCACCGGAAATCGTTGAGTCGCACCCATCACCGGAACCGGAGTCGGTAGAGATTGCGGCAGCTCCGACCACTGCTGATACTCTGCCGGTGACTGAGTCGGACCGGGCGACGGAACAGGGCCCGGCATTGACCGAGATCCGGACTCACACCCCGCGCTACAGCAACGCGCCTGTCGCTCCCGGGATCACATACTGAATGCCATACGCTGGCCAGGGTCACACTCAGGCGGCGATGGCCGGAAAGGGTACGTGATTTGACGGAAATCGCCTTAGTTCGAAGGCGTGTTGTAAGCCGTCTGCGATCGCGCGGCCCCTTCCGCATCGAGCCTGGCGATACGCTCTAGGTTGGTGAAGCTCTCGACGATCCCCTCGCGCAGGCCCCGCTTCATGATCAGGCGACCCACCACGGGGGGGAGAAAGAAATCAGGTTCCATGCTGGATTCGTATATGACCCTCGTGCGCTTTCCCGCCGACTCGATTCGCCAGTGCGTATTGCCGGACTTGAAGTCGCTCGAGTGCGGGTCCGTGGTCACGTACAGGTGTCCCGGTGCTCCCTCGCGAATCTCCTCGACCCGCGATATCTTGACGCAGTGCAGCAGGATGCAGTCCTCGATCAGGGTGCGTACCCTCGTGATGCCAGGTATGTCCGAGGGCAGCATCTCGCTTTCGGTGATCGCACGATTGAGCCGATAGATGTGCCGGAAATCGGTCAGAACTCGATAGACCTGATCGGCGGGTGCGTCGACGAGCATGTCCATCTTGACCCGATAAATTCCGTCGGTTTCGCTGATCTGCAGATCGGCGAGTTCCCCCGCGCTCACGTTGGTGCCTAGCAGGATTGTCAGGACGACGAGTCTGGCGGCGAAGCAAACAGCGTTTCGGATCATATCCATGGCGATGTCTCTCGTATCGGATTCGGAATCAGGGTTTGCCGGTACTGTCAGCGTAAGAACCAGAGGGCTGCCGGAGCGATCAACCAGGCCAGTCCCTTGAGGGAGAAGAATATCAGACCCGCTTTCCCTGCCAGCCTGATCCACCGGCGTCCTGCCGCCCGTTCGGTCGGAGTGAAAATGTCCGATGCCATGATTCAGACCCGGTCCTATTGTCGGGTATTACGCGGCACGACCCCGGACGGGATCATGCCGCGCATGCCCTTCGCACACGCGGTGCGTGGCGTACCGAGGGTCTTGCGGCGCGTGCCGGGGATCAGCATCGGCACCTCCCGGCGGTGGTCCTCGTACTTGCGGCCGTGCTCGCCGATCAGATCACGCTCCTCGATCTGGATCGCGATGAGGATGTCCCCGGTCGTCGCCAGCGCGAACACCAGGTGCGCCACGATCATGGTCGGGGTCGCCCAGAAGGCAAAGAACCAACAGACGTAGCGGGGATGACGCACGTGGCGGTACAGCCAGGGGGGTGTCGAACTTCAGGGGCGTGTACTGACGTCAGCGGAAGGACAGCCACACCTGCCGCAGCCCGAACAGGTCGAAGGGGTTGCTGAGGAAGGTGGACAACAGGACGATCACCCAGCCCATCCCGAACGGGCCGTAGAGCACCGCGCGCCCGATGGGGTCCTCGACGTTCCAGACCGTGCCGCCCATGGGCTCCCAGAGGGCGAACAGGGCGATCAGCAGCAGGCTGGAAAACAGGGTCAGATGACCTGACTTCGCGGAATCTACGTCGAGCCCAGTTTCAGCACCAG
>JAJDOJ010000004.1 GCA_022340215.1 Gammaproteobacteria bacterium | reverse complement strand
AGCCTGTCGTTCAGGAACCCTGCGGCTCGCAGGGCGAGGGAAATGTCGCAGAGAAGCGTCCAATCCACTCTCGCGCCGCCTGTTCCACGGTAATGTCCCTGCCCTGCGTGCGCCAGATTCCCAGCTTGTAGGACTCTATGTGACAGGCCTGCTCCAGCATGCGGCCTTCAAAAGCGTCAATCCTCGACTGAAAGCCGATACCCACCTCGTACCCGGACGGAAGGTCCTTCAGCGACACCACGAGACCCCGCAGCCGGCGCCACTCGCCGCAGATCCTGACATCCAGATCGATCGACAGACCCGGTCGATACGGTTTCTGGGAAATGAGGCGGACACCACCCAACCCGGGAATTTCCAGGCCTCGAAAGGCGGTGCCCTGAGCGTCGCGTACACTAACCCTGACGGGGATTTCCTTAGGGTGCGGAATGTAAGACTCATCGCCGGGGAGCATCGTCGGAGACGGCCTGTAGCCCAGCTCAACGGCCCTGAATCCACCCCCTTCGGTGCCCTGCTCGAACGGCATGGCCTGTTCCCCCCGTGATAATCCACCCTTCTTAAGAATCGCCGTCTGAACAGCGGGCCCCTTATAGATAGTTATGTTTGTAGTCCGATTTCGAAAAAAGTCCAGCAATAATTCAGTTAAATTCGGTCAGTTACGAATTACTATTAACAACTCGATTTAGGCCTGTGCGGGCCGGTGGCCTGGTTCATGCCGTCGAGTCGGGGAGACGAGCCCGTCCGGAAACCTGCATGCGTCCCGAGATCCTGCAGGTGGGCGCAGCCGGCGACCAGACAAGATTTCCACTCGGCACGTACCGGTCCATCAAGCGATCCCAGAGGGCGCCCGGTGCGTCGCTGAAGATCATTTCCAGCGTAGCCGGGACGACAAGCCAGTCCCCGTTCGACAGTTCCCCTGCGAGTTGACCCGGTCCCCAACCAGCGTAACCCACATAAACGCGCAGCTCCGATTCACTCTTGCCCTGAAGCAGCATTTTTTCGAGCGTGGACCGATCGCCGCTGAAATACAGATCGTCCAGAACATGTAGCGCCCGCGCGAGCCCTTCCGCATGCCTGACGAGAAACATGACGCGATTCATGCCGACAGGACCGCCAAAGTAGACCGGATACGCCCGCTCGGTTACCTTCCCCACCTCCGGCAGCACACGCTGCAGGGGGGTCACCGAGGCCCGGTTGATGATGATGCCGAACGATCCGCCGTCGTCGTGGGTGGTGAGTAGAATGACCGATTTGCGAAAGCGCGGATCGGACATGCCGCGCCTCGCCACCAGTAACATCCCCGCATCCGCATCGGCGTCCGCATGGACGCGAGGTGCGGCCGGCACCTCAGGGGCGTCGGTTCCGCCACCCACGGCGACGCCGACCCACTGAAAGCAGAGCAGAAGTGCCCAGAACGGCCAGCCGGTAAGGGAAATCTCAGGGTTCCGCATGATCCGACGCACGATGGTTTATATCCCCATGAATGTAGTCCAACCATAACCCGCCCGACATGACGATGACCGGATCGCAACTCAAGAATGCATTGACACGGTACATCTCGTTTACCCAGAGGAACTGTTCAGCAATCGCGGGCGCCGAACCCGTCGACATCCATCGCTACCAATTGATGAGGTTTCAGTAGTACGGAAATGGACCATAGGGATAGTAAGGTCCATAGTAGAAAAACGGGTCCCTCAGCACGGGATCGTAATAATAGGGATAGTAGACCTCGGGGGGCCAGAGATAGTAGGCCTCCACCGTAACGACAGGATACCGGTACCGGTATTTTCCGATTTCCCGTTCGGTCTCCCCCGAGACCTGCCCGAACACCGTCAGGAGACGCCCCTCCTGGTAGATCTCAGGGTCGATGAAGCCCGGGATACTGGCCAGGAAGCGCCCATCGCTCTTTCCACTGTCCAGGGGTCGCCCCTTGCGCTGCAGTGGCAGGCCCACCACTGCGATCTCCGTGGTGGACGCCAGGTTCTCCACCGCCACGATCTTCCCTCCCCAGCGCAGGGAGCGCCCCAGAAAGGCATGGATATCGGCCTTGACCGCTTGCAACGCAGGATTACCGTCGGGCGACTTGCGTATCAACGCGGGCACCTGACTCGAGCATCCGGATCCAAGGGCCACGACAAGCAGCATGGCCACGAATTGCAGCATGCACCGCAACGGCGCCCCGGGTGAATTTCGATACATCTCCATGGGATCTTCCGCTTCCTACGCCCCCGGTGGCGCCGGGAAACAACAGGGCACCCCGACCGATTCGAGCCACGCCAGGAATTTTACCAGAGTGCCGGACACAATCCGGCCAGCTCCCGCGCATCCTGGAGTCGGACATCGCAATCGGGTATGTTCACCCGCCGCTTTCACCTGGAAATGTCCATTCCCGACGCTCCAAGCACACTCCCATGACGCAAGAGACACTAAGGCGATTGCCGGAAAATGGCGTACCGGATCGCGCCGGATTTTCGTTCGTCATCAAGGCGCGACAACAGGCGCATAGTCGATCTATGGAACGGTTGTCGCAACACAGAGGACGGACGACAAAGACAAGCAGGATGGTATGTCATTTGACAGAAATCGCCTTATCTCTCCATCCGGAGTTTAGGGCTTTTGCGACATGCCCCACAGAGGGGTCGGGCAGTCATGGAATCCCGCGCGCAAAAAAAACGGAGGCGTGTGCCTCCGTTCATTTCAGACGAGATTATTGTTGGTTATTCCTTCAAAGACAGGGCTCATGGCCCGCATCCCACAACGCCCTGAAGCGGTGGGAAATCACCGTCCCCGATCATTTTCCCGTCCCTATTAGACCGGATTCCGCAGCGCAAGACATCCTTGCACCAAATTGCGCCGCCATCCGGCTTGATGCTTCCTTTTCGTCCGTTCGGACCGGCGAGAGCATACACCCCTTACGGATCATGTCAATTCCTGGTCTTAGGCGATTGCCGGAAAATGGCATACCAGATTACGCCGGATTTTCGTTCGTCATCAAGGCGCGACATCAGGCGCATAGTCTAACTATGTCACTGTTGTCGCAACACAGAGGACGGACGAAAAGACAAGCAGGATGGTATGTCATTTGACAGAAATCGCCTTAGCTCTCCCGTTCGCCTGGGACTCTGTGGCATGATGCCGAATCGCCGGCTCAAGCACCGGCCAAGACGCCCGCCACAGAGTCCGAGATTGGCCCGCTCCCGTGAATCCAGCCATCCACATCGCGAACCTGACCTTTCGATACGCCACTCCCCCGGTTCTCGACCACGTCGATCTGGAGGTTCGCGAAGGCGAGTTTCTCGGTCTGGTCGGACCCAACGGCGGCGGCAAGAGCACGCTGCTGAAGATCGTCCTCGGACTGCTGAAACCGGAGAGCGGCACCGTGGAGGTCCTGGGAAAGCCGCCCTCGATCGGTCGCGAGTCCATCGGCTACGTTCCACAGTTCGCTACCTTCCGCCGCGACTTCCCGATCTCGGTGGAAGATACCGTCCTGCTGGGGCGCCTCGGCAAGGGCGGCGCGATGGGACCGTTCGGACGCCGCGACCGTGAGATCGCGAGACAGGCCATGCGCGAGACCCGCATCTCGGATCTGCACGGCCGCCCGATCGAGACGCTCTCGGGGGGACAACTGCAACGTACCCTGGTGGCCCGCGCCCTGGCCTGCGAGCCCGAGATTCTGCTCCTGGACGAACCTACCGCCAACATCGACCAGCGCGGGGAAATGGACATCTTCGATCTGTTCGAGTCACTCAACCAGCGCCTGACCATCGTACTGGTCTCGCACGACATCGCCTTCATCTCGAAGTACGTCCATCGCGTGGCCTGCCTCAACCAGACCCTGGTCTGCCACCAGACCGAGAACATCAATGGCGAGATCATCAGCGAACTGTACGGCGAGCCGATGCGCATCATCCACCACAACCACGGTTGACGAGGCAACCCGTGGATTTCCTTGCGTCGCTCGCCGATTATGCCTTTCTTCGCAACGCCCTTTTCGGCGGCCTGCTTGCCAGTGCGGCATGCGGCCTGATGGGTCCCTATGTGGTGGTCCGGCGTATCGGTTACGTTGCCGGCGGTATCGCCCATTCCGTCCTGGGCGGCATGGGACTCGCCTATTTTCTCGGCGGTAGCCCCATCTGGGGGGCACTGGCCGCGGCTCTGGCAGCGGCGATGATCATCGGCTGGGTCAGCCTGCGGGCAAGCGAGCAGGAGGATACGCTGATCGGCGCGGTTTGGGCGGTGGGGATGGCCGTGGGCATCATGTTCATCACGCAGACCCCCGGGTACAACGCGGACCTGATGAGCTATCTCTTCGGGAGCATCCTGCTGATTCCCGACCGCGACCTCTGGCTGCTCGCCTCGCTGGTCGGTCTGATGGGCCTGGTGGTCGCGCTGTTCTACAAGCAGTTTCTCGCCATCGCCTTCGACCCCGAGTTCGCACGCATCCGCGGCGTGCGCGTCGAACTCATGTATCTCCTGCTGCTGTGCCTGATCGCCCTGACGGTCGTCGTGCTGGTACAGGTCGTCGGCCTGGTCCTGGTGATCGCACTGCTGACCCTGCCGGCCGCGCTGGCGGCCCGTTTCGTTCGCTCATTGTTCGCCATGATGGTGATCGCGACGATATTGGGCGTGATCTTCACGACCAGTGGTCTGGCGGTGTCGTTCCAGCGGGACCTGCCGGCGGGGGCCACCATCATACTCATCGCCGGCAGTGCGTACTTCATCGTCAGCCTGGCCGGCCCGCTGACCCGGCGGATCGGGTCGAGGTAATTCATCCCCCTACGCGGCCCCATTGCGCCTCGAGACGCTTCGCGGAGACGGGCAGGGCGGTCCCCAGCGCCTGGGCGAATAACGAGACACGGAATTCCTCGACCATCCAGCGAAAGCGGACGAATTCTGGATCGTCCGCCAACCGGGGGAGATCCATCGCGTCCAGGCATCGGCCCCACCAGGGGGCGAGCCGAGCCATGAGCCTGGAGTCCCGGGACGGATCGACGGCGAGCCCGTCGAGGCGGCGCTCCGCCGCCTTCAGATAACGCGGCAGGTGGACCAGCCATTCGCCCGGCGTCTCTTCCAGAAACCCCGGGCAGACCAAGCGTCCCAACTGCCCCTCGATATCCGGCAGGGCTTTGAGCCATGCGGGCGAATGCCGGCCGGCCAGACGTACGCGCAACGACCGGTGCGCCGCCAGGATAATGGAGGCCAGGCGAACAAGTTCCGCATACGCCGCGCAGAGCTGCTGCTTGCCATCCGCCAACGCGACCTCGAACGCGGCCCGGTCGCGAGGCAGGTCGCGCCCCTCGAGGAACGCCCGCCGGAGCGCCGCCGCCGCCAGATCCTGCTTGAGCGCCTCGCAACTGCCCGTGCCGCGGTAGTCGAGGCACAGGGCGCGAAGCGCTGGCGATCCCCGCTGGAGTGCCCTGGTCTGCTCCGGCAGCGTCAACTGATAGAGGCGCAACAGGCCTGCCCTGCTCTCGCGGATCGCCTTTTCCTCGGTGTCCACGTGGCGCAGCCGCAGTTGTTCCCCGTCGACCGCCAGCGCCGGATAGGCCTTGACGGTGACCCCGGCCTGCACGATTTCAACCGGATCCAGCAAGCGGCCGAAGTCCCAGCCGGTCACCGTTTCACCTTCGCTCGATTGGGGGGCAATCTCCGCGAACCCGGCCTGAACGCGATCACCCAACTGCTCCCGGAGTGCCTCGAGGTCCCGCCCGATGCCAAGCGTTTCTCCCCGAACGTCCACGACCCGGAACCGGAGTCGCAGATGCTCGGGAATCGGCAGTTGCGGCCAGAGCGCCGTGTCGACGCGCTCGCCCGTCATGCGCAGCAGTTCGCGCGACAACCTTTCATGCAGATTGCCTGCGGGCGTCAGGGCCTCTGCGCAGGCCCGCGCGAAATCCGTGGCGGGAACGAAGTGACGCCGCAGTGCCTTGGGAAGTGCGCGGATCAGGGCGGTGAGCTTTTCTTCCAGCAGGCCGGGCACCAGCCATTCGCAACGCTCGCCGTCGATCTGATTGAGCATCGCGAGCGGAACGACCAGCGTCACGCCGTCACCCGCATCCCCCGGCTCGAAACGATACTCCAGCGCAAGCGACGCGCCTGCGACCGACAGGGAATCCGGGAACCGTTCCTCGGTCACCAAGGCGGCGTCGTGGCGCATCAGGTCTTCACGGGTCAGGAGCAGACACCGGTCGTGTTCCGGATCATTCAGCCACCGCTCGAACGTCCTGCCGTTGTTGATGTCAGCGGGCAGACGCTCGGCGTAGAAACGGTGCAGCGCGTCCTCGTCGACGAGGATGTCGCGTCGTCGGGACCGCGCCTCCTTCTCGTGGATCGCCTCGATCAGGCGGGCATTGCTCTCGAAGAAACGCGCCCGTGTGCGGTAACGCCCAGCCACGAGCGCCTCGCGGATAAAGATCTCGCGGGAGACCTCCGGGTCGATGGTGCCGTAATTGACCCGCCGGCGCGGGACGAGGGTGAGGCCATACAGGGTCACGCGCTCGAACGCGGCCACCGAGGCCCGCCGGGGTTGCCAGTGTGGCTCGAGGTATTCGCGCTTGACCAGGTGTCCGGCGGCGCGCTCGACCCAGCCGGGCTCTATCCGTGCCACCGTCCGCGCATAGAGGCGGCGGGTCTCCGCCAGTGCCGCCGCCATCACCCATTTCGGGGGACGCGAAGCCAGCGGGGAACCGGGAAAGATATGGAACCTGCGCCCGCGCGCCCCCAGGTATTCCCGCCGCTCGTCCAGAAAACCGACGTGACCCAGCAGGCCGGTCAGTATCGCCTGGTGGAGCCTGGCGTAGTCGCTGTCCTCCCTGTTCTCTCGCATCCCCATGTCGAGGACCGTGGAGCGGAGCTGGGTGTGGAGGTCCCACCACTCCCTGAGCCGGATCCAGGAAACGAAGTTCCGCGCGCAGAGCTTCCTCATCTGGGACTTCGACAGGTGCCTGGCCTGCTCGTGAAAGTAGTCCCACATCCGCAGAAAGGCGACGAAATCGGATCGTTCGTCACTGAACTGCTTGTGGGCCTCGTCCGCCGCCTCGCGCTGCTCCAGCGGGCGTTCCCGCGGATCCTGCGCCTCCAGGGCACTGACGATCACCAGCACCTCTCGCAGACACCCGAGGTCCCGGCCGGCGAGCACCATGCGTCCGAGTCGCGGGTCCACCGGAAGACGCGCCAGCACCCGACCGGCCCCGGTAAGGTGACGGTCGCCGTCCATTGCGCCGAGTTCCTGCAGCAGGCGGTACCCGTCACTGACGAATCGCCGGTCGGGCGCCTCCACGAAAGGAAACGTCTCGATGTCGCCAAGTCCCTGCTCGCTCATGCGCAGGATCACGGCAGCGAGATTGGTCCTCAGGATCTCAGGATCGGTAAACTGCGGGCGCGACGAATAGGATTCTTCGTCGTAGAGCCGAACGCACACCCCCGGACCGGTCCGCCCACAACGTCCCGCTCGCTGGTCGGCAGAGGCCCGGGAGACGGGCTCTATCGGCAGTCGCTGCACCTTGGCCCGAACGCTATACCGACTGATCCGCGCCGTTCCGGTGTCGATCACATAGCGAATGCCTGGAACCGTGAGCGAGGTCTCCGCCACGTTGGTCGCCAGGACGATGCGCATGGCCTGGTGGGGGTCGAACACGCGCTGCTGCTCCCGGGCGGACAGCCGGGCGTAGAGCGGGAGGACCTCAGCGCCCCTCGGGTGGTGCTTTCGCAGGGCCTCGGCGGTCTCACGGATCTGCCGCTCTCCGGGGAGAAAGACGAGCGTGTCGCCGCGCCCATGCCTCTCCAACTCATCAACGGCGTCCAGGATCCCGCCCTGCAGGCCGCGGGCTTCGGACTCCGCGACGGGCCGGTAGCGGGTCTCCACGGGCCAGGTCCGCCCCGAGACCTCGATCACCGGGGCGTCGTTGAAATGCCGGGAGAAGCGTTCGGGATCGATGGTCGCCGAGGTGACGATCAGTCTCAGGTCCGGCCGCCGCGGCAGGATGGACTTCAGATAGCCGAGCAGGAAGTCGATATTCAGGCTGCGCTCGTGCGCCTCGTCGATGATCAGGGTGTCATACCGGCGCAGCAGGCGGTCACCCTGGGTCTCCGCCAGCAGGATGCCGTCGGTCATGACCTTGATGTAGGCGTCCCTGGCGGTACGATCGTTGAATCGGACCTTGTAGCCGACCAGCGCCCCGGATTCGGACCCCAGTTCCTCGGCGATCCGTCGCGCCACGCTGCGCGCGGCGATCCTTCGCGGCTGAGTATGACCGATCATGCCGGGCACCCCGCGGCCCAGCGTCAGACAGATCTTCGGCAACTGCGTCGTCTTTCCCGAGCCCGTCTCCCCGCAGACCACCACGACGGGATGCGCCCGGATTGCCGCGGCGATCTCGGATCGTTTCCCGCTGACCGGCAGATCCTCGGGAAATTCAGGGCACGGAAGGTTCCTCTCGCGCAGGGCGCGCGTTTGCGACGAACGGGCAATCTCCCCGGCGATCCGATTCAGTTCGGTCCGGGCCTTTGTCCCGGGCATCCCGCGAACACCCCGCAGCGCGCGACGCAGGCGGGGCTGGTCGAAGGCCATGCACGCGGCGACGCCATCCTCCAGTGCCTTCGTTCGAGACCACTGTATCAATCGGGTGCTTTCCTCGATGAGATATCACCTCAATCCCGATATCCTGTCGGCCGATCGGGAACAACGGCAAGACGCGACACTGCATGCCACCGTCCGGTTATTATGGCGCCAATCGCTTGGGACAACCGACAGATGAAATCGATACTTCACGGGACCACGGGGCCGGGCAACATCGTGGATAGCGGGGGGATCGTCACGCCGACTGTGCGCGAGAGTCGGCGAACCCGCAAAGTGCAATTGCGCATCAGCGCCCGCGAAGGACTGGAGATCGTCGTACCCCAGGGCTTCGACAGAAGCCTTCTTCCCGGCATCCTGGAATCGCACCGGGACTGGATCAGGCGCATGCAGGGAAGGGTGGAAAAGGAGCGCCGGCAACTTCCCGCCGGGTTCTTCCAGCCGCTGCCGGAAACCGTGTCGTTGCAGGCCATCGGGCGAACCTATGAAGTCATCTACCGGGAATCGAAGGCGCGCCGATTCCGGGTCCGGTCGTTTCCCGAGCGTGTGCTCGTAGAGGGTCCCGAAAGGGACATCGAGCGGTTGCGCGCCGCCCTGCGTGGCTGGCTGCACACAATGGCCGGGGCGCATCTTCGCGACTGGCTGGCCCAAACCGGGAAGGAAACCGGACTCCGCTACGGGACTTGCAGGATTCGAAACCAGAAGACCCGCTGGGGCAGTTGCTCCCGGGATGGCAACATCAATCTCAACTGCAAGCTCCTGTTCCTCACCGAGGAACTGGTCCGCTACGTGTTGGTCCATGAGCTGTGTCACACACGCCAGATGAACCACTCGCCGGCATTCTGGGCCCTGGTGGAACGTATGGTGCCAGGGTCCCGCCGCCTGGACCGCGAACTGCGGGCAGCCTGGCGGATGGTCCCGCAATGGGCAGAACGCTGAACCGCGCGGCGCGATCCGCGCCGCATCCCACCGCGCAACGCCGCACAGCTATTTCATCAACGCCTTCGCACTCTCGTCCATGCGGTCGGGCACCTCGGATATCTGCATGAACTGACCCATGGAAAGATCTGGAAACATCAACGCGATTCGATATCGACCGGGCAGATAGACGACCTGCTCGCCGGCAACCAGCAGTTCCCAAGGCAGCGCGGCGGTCGATTTCGGCGTGGCGATGTCGATCTTTCCCATGATGTTCCTGATCTCTCCCCGCCATTCACCACCGTGGAGCTGCACACCGAATACCGTCTGCTCGTTGCCCACGTCGACCTTCCAAATCTGCCTCATGTCGGAGTCCGCTGAGGCGAGCGCCTTTTCCAATGCAGCAACGGCGGCGGCGTGGGAATCGAACTTGCCGATGATTTCGCGATCCTTGAAGTAGGGCATCAGCATCATGTAGTGATACTTGGTCAGCTTTTTCTTCTGCAACCCCTGCGCGCCGAAGGATTCCCCCCCTCCCAGGGCGTCCCGAAGCTGTTTCGCGACCCCCTCGAGCTCCCCGATCGAATAGGCATAACCGATATAGGTCGGATTGGTGTAACTGACCTCGATGTCCCCGTCGTTGTCGGTGACGGCAACGCGCATCACACCCCCAAAACCACCGTACTCGGCTCCCGCCGCCGCCTTTTTCAGATCCCGCGAGGTCACACCGATAATCGTTGCGGTTCCTTCCCCGTAGGGATCGTACTGCCCAACGACATCCAGGCCAGCGGCCTTGAGTTTCGCTATCACGCTCGCTGTAGCCGAGGAGACAGACTCGCCCGCCGGGGCCCCGAGCACGAATGGTTTGTACGCCTCGCCGCCCATCGCGGTGAGGGAGACCATAACGAGAAGCAGAAATCCCGCCGATCGAATGAAACGGATCCCGACATTCATTGCCATACCTCCTTGATCGGGTTGTCGATGGCGCCTGCGAATGCGCCCGTCAGAATAATAACAAATCCCGGCTGCCGAACCCTGCGGCCCGTTTCAGGCGGGGATATCCTGAAGAGCCCGCGAATTACATCTTTCGGATCGCAGTCCCAGCCGTAGCGATGACGCCTACTGTAACCGAATAGGAGCGGAGGTGTTCATGGCGTGCATAACCCGCGCGGCGAACCGGCAGCGTTGGCGCGATCGCATCGAGGCCTGGCGAGACAGTGGGCTGACCCAGCACGATTATTGTGCCCGACACGAGTTGACGTTCAGCAGTTTTCAGCGCGGGCGGCGGATTTTCCGGTGCGGGGTGTCGAGAATGCCACTCCCCATCTGTGCGGGCAATTCGTTCCGGTACGACCGGTAAGCGAGTCGCAGAGCGGATCCGGGTTGGTGTTGGAGGTCAATGAGGCACTGCGCCTAGAAGTGGCTTACGGGTTTGATACAACGACGCTGCACCGCCAAACGGTGCAGAATCGCACCTGCCGCAATCGACGTAGCGGCATGTACGGGATGCGCCTCGCCGCCGAAAACGGGTCTCGAGATTCACGTTGATGCAGGTATTGATCGTCGAAGACGACGCCCGAACGGCGCAATACATCGCCAGGGGACTGGTGCAGAGCGGCCACCGTACAATCCACACCGGTGACGGCAACGAAGGACTGCGCCTTGCGCTTGCCGGTGACCATGACTGCATCGTGATGGACCGCATGCTCCCCGGTGTCGAGGGACTGGCCATCCTCCAGGAATTGCGCCGCGCGGGCATCGCCACGCCGGTACTGATTCTCAGCGCGCTGGGCGAGGTCGACGACCGGGTCCGCGGACTGCGTTCCGGCGCGGACGACTATCTCGTGAAACCATTCGCCTTTCCGGAATTGCTGGCAAGGCTTGAGGTGCTCGCGCGCCGGGGCGATCCCGGCGGGGAGCAGACCCGATTTCGGGTCGCAGACCTGAAACTCGACCGCCTGACCCATGCGGTCTCCCGCGCCGGACGCGAGATCAGCCTGCAACCACGGGAATTCCGGCTGCTCGAGTATCTGATGCGCAATGCGGGACGGATCGTGACACGTTCCATGCTGCTCGAGAACGTCTGGGACTACCACTTCGATCCTCAGACCAACGTGATCGATGTCCACGTGAGTCGGTTGCGGGGCAAGATCGACAAGGGTTTCGATCTACCGTTGCTCCACACCGTGCGGGGTGCGGGTTACTGTCTGAAGGACCCTTCCCCTTGAGCGGCCGGTTGCTGCGCAGTTCCTCCTTTCGACTGGCGCTGGTCTACATGCTCCTGTTCAGCGCCTCGGTGCTGATCCTGCTCGGTTTCATCTACTGGTCCACGTCCACCTACATGGCCGAACAGACCGATGCGACCATCGAGGCGGAGATCGCGGGGCTGGCCGAGCGCTACGAACTGGACGGACTGCCGGGCCTGCTCGACTCAATCAAAGAACGCGTATCGCGCCGTCCGGTGGGCCTCTCGGTCTGCCTGCTGGCCACGTCCACGTACGCACCGCTGGCGGGGAACCTCGACCGTTGGCCTGACATCGCGGAGGACGACCGGGGATGGATCGACTTTCAGATCGAGGGGGCGGGCGGGGAGGCCGGGGAGAAACACCGAGCCCGCGCCAGGAGCTTCCGCCTGCAAGGCGGTTTCAGGCTCCTCGTGGGTCGGGACATCCATGAGCTCGAGGACACCAGACGCACGATCGTCCGCGCCCTGGTCTGGGGGCTTCTGGTCACGGTGGTCCTGGCCGTGGCCGGCGGGGCCATGATCAGCCGCAGCACTATCCGCCGCCTGGAAACGATCAACGCCGCGAGTCGCGAGATCATGAGCGGGGACCTGTCCAGACGCATCCCGACGCGCGGCACCGGGGATGATTTCGATGTCCTGGCGGACAATCTGAATGCCATGCTGTCCCGCATCCAGACGCTGATGGAAGACGTCGCACGGGTCTCGGACAACATCTCCCACGATCTGCGCACGCCGCTCGCGCGCCTGCGGAACGATCTTCAGGACCTGCTCGCGGGGTCCCCGCTGGACATCCGCTGGCGCGATCGGGCCGAGCAGGCGCTGGAAGAGGCCGACGGGATCCTGTCCACCTTCAATTCCCTGATGCGTATCGCCAGGATCGAGTCCTCGGCGCAGCGCGCGAACTTTACCGAGCTTGACCTCGACCGGCTGGCAAGGGACGTGGTCGAGCTGTACGAGCCTCTGGCCGAGGAAAAGGGTCAGACCCTGATGGTGGATACTGTGCCGGATACGCGCGTCACGGGTGACCGGGACCTGCTGTTCCAGGCGATCGCAAACCTGCTGGACAACGCGATCAAGTACACCCCGGGTGGCGGTCGCATCGACGTCGCCCTGGACGATAGTGACGGCGGACCGCGCCTGATCGTCGCCGACAACGGCCCGGGTGTCCCGGAAGGGGAACGCTCGGAGGTGTTCAAGCGCTTCTACCGTTGCGAGCGAAGCCGCACGACCTCGGGTAACGGGCTGGGCCTGAGCCTGGTCGCCGCCGCGGCCAAGATCCACGACATCGAAGTGTCGCTGGAGGACAACCATCCGGGTCTTCGGGTCGTTTGCCGGTTTACCCGGGTAGATTGAGGCCCACCAGGGGGCACCCGATGGCCGGTCAGGATCTGGCGGTCAGGAGTTCGTCCGCCCGGCGAGCGAAACCCGAACCCGCGTCTTCGTAGAAATTGAACACAACGTCCACACCCACGTCCTTGAGTTCCTGCTCCTGGTCGGAATGCCGGGCGGACGCCGCGATGAGACGGTCCGCGCGCCCCCACTCCCGCATGAGTTCGGCGACGATTACATTCGCGGCATGATCGCCCATGGCGAGTAACACAACCTGGATTTCGTTCTCCATCACGGCGCGATCCTCGAAATCCGAGTCCGTGGCATCGCCGACGAACACGTTGCGGCCGACGGCGACGTTCGCCGACACGACCTCCGGATCGTGGTCCATTCCGATCACCACCTCGCCGTGCTTGTCGTTCAGATAGTCGTAGGCCCCCTGACCGACCCGCCCCATCCCGATGACCGCGATGCGCGCCTGTCCCGGATCGATCGGCCCGTCCCCGGGAATCCGCTCCTCCCCTTCGAAACGCTTCAACCACTCCCGGTAGCGCGCAAAGAGATCGTGACCGAGTGTATTCAATGGAGAAGCGAGCGCGAAGGTCAGCGAGACAGCCACCGCCAGCGTCGCCAGCCACTCCTGTTCCAGCCAGCCGTTCGCGACACCGATGCCGCCGACGATCAATCCGAACTCACTGTAGTTGGCAAGGCTGAGCGAACCCAGCGTCGCGGTCCTGGCGCGCAGCCTGAAACGGGTCATCAGCAGATAGTAGAGCGCCACCTTCAGGGGCACGACGAACACCAAGACCAGCGCCACACCGACCTGCCCCGGCGTCGGCGTCCCGGCGAGCCCGATGGTCAGGAAGAAGGCCACGAGAAACAAGTCCTTGAAGCCCAGGAGGGCGCCGGACAGCTCCGCGGACTTCGGATGGCCGGCCAACATCGCACCGAGCAGCAGGGCGCCGAGATCCGCCTTCAGGCCTACCAGGTCGAACAGGCCTGCGGCGGCGATGGGAAACAGCCAGCCGAGCAGGACGAACAGTTCTCCGTGCCCCACCCGGTCCATCAGTCGGAACAGCAGGGGCCGCAGGAGGATGAGCCCGAACAGGGCGAAGGCCCAGGGAGACGGCAACTTGCCGGAGGAAAAGGCAATGAAAATGACCGCCAGCAGGTCCTGCATGATCAGGATCCCGATGGCGATGCGTCCGTGCAGTGATCCGTTCTCGCCCTTTTCCTCGAGGACCTTGACCGCGAATACGGTACTGGAGAAGCTGAGCGCAAAACTCAGCAGCAGCGCGAGCGGAAGGTCCAGCCCGGCCACGGCTGACCATCCCGCCGTTCGCAGCGCGAGGATGCCCATGGCCAGGACGACGACGGTGACGCCCATGTGCAGGGTGGTCACGGCCCAGATCTCCGGCCTGAGCAGGTTCTTGATCTTCAGCTTGAGTCCGATACTGAAAAGGAGCAGCGTGACGCCAAAGTTCGCGACGGTTTCCAGGTCTTCGTTGGACTCGATCCCGAATACGTGAAGAATGAAACCTGCGGCCAGGAATCCAACCATTGGCGGCAATCCGACCTGCTTGACGGCGAGACCGCAGAAGAACGCCGCGGCGATCAGGACAGGAATAAGTGGCAGATTCATAAGCTGACCGTTCAGGGTATCGTCGATGGGGGAGGCCGGCGTTCGGGATGCGGCGCCACCGTCAATCGCACGCCGCGCTCATTCGGATTCTGGATCGCAGACCCGATTGGGGTCCGGACATGCAAACCGCAAAAAAGATGGTTGCGGAGGCCCCCGATAGGGCATAATTTGGCATCGGAGCCTGCGCTCGACGCGGGGTGTCCATCAGATCTCGATTCCAGTGCCGTTGATTGAGTCCTGATTTCTCTTGCAAAACGGCGCAGAGAGCAAGTGATCGATGACCAATATCTATGTAGGAAACCTTCCGTACCAACTGACCGAGGATGAGTTGAGGGAGGCGTTTCTCCAGTTTGGAGAAGTTTCATCCGTCAAAATAATATCCGATCGCGATACCGGGCGCTCCAAGGGATTCGGTTTCGTGGAGATGGATGTGCAATCGGAAGCCGAAGAAGCCATCAAGCAGCTGGACGGTGCGGCACTCAAGGGAAGGAACCTGAAGGTCAACCAGGCCCGCCCGAAGGACGACAAACCCCGGCGACAGGAACGGTGGTAAGCCTAACCAACTAAGGCGATTGCCGGAAAATTGCATACCAGATCGCGCCGGATTTTCGTTCGTCATCAAGGCGCGACATCAGGCGCATAGTCGAACTATGTCACTGTTGTCGCAACACAGAGGACGGACGAAAAGACAAGCAG
>JAJDOJ010000003.1 GCA_022340215.1 Gammaproteobacteria bacterium | reverse complement strand
GCAGTGAACGGCTTGGGCAGGAAGCCCAAGACCGGTGCCCAAGCAAAGCAGGGACAGCGCCGCGCCGGGATCGTTCGTCATCAAGGCGCGACATCAGGCGCATAGTCGAACTATGGAACGGTTGTCGCAACACAGAGGACGAACGAAAAGACAAGCAGGATGGTATATGTCATTTGACAGAAATCGCCTAAGCCCGCTGCGCGCGACGAATCAGCCTCCCCGAAGCATGTCGATAACGGGCCCCGTCTCAGGCCGGACCCCCCGCCACAGATAGAATGACTCGGCGGCCTGCTCCACCAGCATACCGGTTCCGTCGAACGCCTTGGCGGCACCCCGTTCCAGGGCCCAGCGTACGAACGCCGTGGGCCCGAATGCGTAGAACATGTCATAGGCGCACGCGTCGGGTAGCAGAACCTCTCCCGGAATCGGCGGTACCGTGCCGTCAATTCCGGTCGATGTTCCGTTGATGATCAGGTCGAAATGGCGGCCCGCAAGCTCATCGTAGCCGCAGGCCTCGATGTCCCCCACGTGGAAGAGCGCATCGCACAGTTCCCGCGCACGGGCCACGGTGCGATTCGCGATCACGAGCTTCGCAGGCCCCGCCCTCAGCAGGGGTTCCAGGACGCCACGCACCGCACCACCGGCACCGGCGATCAACACGTGCATGCCGGCTACCGCAATGCCGTTGTTGTCCGACAGGTCACGTAACAGTCCGGCACCGTCTGTGTTATCGCCACTGGTGGCACCATCAGGCCCGACGACGATCGTGTTGACCGCCCGGGCGATACCGGCGCGCTCGGACAACGCATCCACGAAATCACAGGCCTCGGGCTTGAACGGCACGGTCACGTTCAGTCCACGTCCCCCGGTAGCAATAAAACCGCGGACGGTTTCGGCGAATCCGTTCTCTGGCGCCTCCAGGGTCTCGTAACTCAACACCTCACCGGTCTGGCGAGCGAACGCGGCGTGGATTCGCGGCGACTTGCTGTGCGACACCGGGTGACCCACGACCGCGTATCGGTCCTTAAGACTCATCGTGCCGGACCCTCGCCTATCGGTCTCTCAACCACCCGGCAACCTCTTTTGCGTAGTATGTCAGGATCCCGTCCGCGCCAGCCCGCTTCATCGACAGCAGTGACTCGATGGCACACGCCCTTTCATCGAGCCAGCCCCGCTCGGCCGCCGCCTTGAGCATCGCGTACTCACCACTGACGTGATAAACGAATGTCGGGACTCCGAGCGCGTCTTTGACCCGGCGCACGATATCCAGATAGGGCAGTCCGGGCTTCACCATGACCATGTCCGCGCCCTCCTGAAGGTCCATGGAGACCTCCCGGATCGCTTCGTTCGAATTTGCCGGGTCCATCTGGTAACTGTACTTGTCCCCTCCCCCTAGATTCGACACGGAACCCACCGCGTCGCGAAAAGGTCCGTAGAAGGAAGAGGCGTACTTGGCGGAGTAGGCAAGTATCCGCGTGTTCTCGAATCCCTGCTGCTCGAGCGCGGTGCGTATCTCGCCGATGCGCCCGTCCATCATGTCGCTCGGTGCCACGACGTCCGCCCCGGCCTCCGCATGTGACAGAGCCTGCTTGACCAGCACCTTGACCGTGGGGTCGTTGACGACGTAACCCGTTTCGTCGAGCAGACCATCCTGGCCATGTACCGTGAAAGGGTCCAGTGCGACATCCGTGATCACCCCGAGTTCGGGGACCGACTCCTTGAGGTGCCTGGTGGCCCGTTGCACCAGACCGTCCGGGTTGTATGCCTCAGCGGCGTCTTCGGACTTCAGCACCCGGGAAATGACGGGAAACAATGCCAGGGCGGGGATGCCCAGTTCCCTCAGTTCATCGGCCTCCCGAATCAGTTGGTCGACGCTCAAACGCTCGATGCCCGGCATGGAGTCCACGGTTTCTCTACGGCCCTCCCCCTCGAGCACGAACACCGGATAGATAAGATCGCCGACTCCCAGGTCGTGCTCCCGCATCAGACGTCTCGAAAATCCGTCTCGCCGCATTCGGCGCAGGCGTGTACCGGGATACGTTCCTTGACTCACGGGCATGGTTCCCCTCCCAAGCAACAAAGCGAATCTGTGGATACCCGAATTGTCATACAACCGATCCGGAAAAGACAAAGTCCCTTTCGAAGTCGCCAACCGACCGATCCGCACCAATCTGGTGCGGATCGCTCGGCCACGATGGCGGGAGTCAGGTCACAACGATGCAGGCACATCTGGCCTCCCCTGACCGTGGGGGTTATTCTCTCACCATCGCCTGCCACCACGTAGGGTGAGACGGCGGCAAAATGCCTGCATATTGACGGTCATTCATTGCTAGGGGGACGGCCTGATGCGCTCACACTCTCGTTTTGCTTCTTATGTGATCCTCATCGCCGTGTTACTGGCAATACTCTTGAGCTCCACCGCAATGGCCCAGTCGGACCGAGTCTATCAATGGACCGATCCAAACGGCGTCGTCGTGTTTTCGGACGAGCCCCCTGACGGTGCCTCGACAAGTCCGCTGCGCACTATTGAGGTGCAACCGGTGACCGTGGTTCCTGCCTACCAACCTGCCCAGATCGAGAAAGCAAACGCGCAACCGGTCGAGCAACCAGTGCACAGAAGGGCACCGTACCAGTCCTTTACGGTCACTCGACCGGAAGACAACGAGGCGATACGGAAGAACTCCGGCGATATCCTGGTAGAGAGCCGTGTTGAACCCGGACTTTATCCCGGCGATGTCATCCGGGTCTACCTGGACGGGAAGTCGGTTGCCGAAAAGGCTGGCACGAGTTTCGATCTGCCCAATGTTGACCGTGGAACGCACACCCTCGAGGCCCGCATCTACGACGACCGGGGTAAGGCCCTGGCCGCGTCACAGCCGGTCCGGTTTACCGTCATCCGCACCTCGCTCCTGCACAACTCGCCCGGCGACGCAACCGTCCAACCCAGGGTGAAAATTACCAATCCGATCATCTACGGCGACTGACACATCGCACACAAATGGTGCAAACCTGAAATCGGCCCTGCGCCGATAGAGCCGGAATCCTGCTGCCAGGGGGGCTGGAATTGGCCCGTTAGTTGCATTGTTTTCAGCACAATGGCACCGTCGCAGGAAAAATCTATCCTCGAACAACTCGGCACCTCCGTCATGGTGCTGGACGACCAACTACGCATCGTATTCATGAACCCGGCAGCAGAGATGTTGCTCGGCTTAAGTTTCAGACGCGCCAGTGGGGAGTTGCTCGAGACCCTGGTTAGCTGCGATGGCGTTTCCTTTCAGGAGAGACTCTACGAGTATCTGTTGAGCGGTCGCACCTACACCGAACGGGAGCTTCGCCTCAGGCTCACCGACCAGCGCGAAGTCACCGTCGACTGTACCGTCGCACCTGTGGTCGAGGGCGATCTCGCACCGGCCGCGTTGATAGAAATCCAGCAGATCGACAGACACATGCGCATCAGCAGGGACAGCCACCAGTTGACCGAACTGAGTGCATCCCGGGAGATGATCCGCGGACTGGCGCACGAGGTCAAGAACCCGTTGGGGGGTATCCGCGGTGCGGCTCAGTTACTGCAGGAAGAGCTGGAAACCGACAACCTGCGCGAGTATACGCGGGTCATCATCGACGAGGCGGATCGTCTGCAAATTCTGGTTGACCGGATGCTCGGCCCGCCAAACCGGCCGCGCAAGACACACATCGATCTGCATGACATCCTGGAACACGTCTATCGACTGGTCGCGCGGGAAGCGCCCGCGGGCGTGAAACTCGCACGTGACTACGATCCCAGTATTCCGGAAATCTTCGCCGACAGGGATCTGCTGGTCCAGGCATTCCTGAATATCGCGCGAAACGCCATGCAGGCTGTCGGAAGCGAAGGAAAGATTGTGTTCAGATCCAGGGTGCTTCACAAGTACACCATTGCCAGCAAACGACACCGCCTGGTCGCGAATGCCGGCATCATCGACAACGGGCCCGGTATTCCCGTGCATCTGCAAAGCAGGGTTTTCTACCCCATGGTTACGATGCGCGAGGGCGGAACCGGTCTCGGTCTGTCACTCGCCCAAGAGTTCGTCCGTCAGCATGAGGGGGTGATCGAACTGGACTCGCGTCCCGGACGTACCAGCTTCCGTGTGCTGATCCCCGTGAGAAGCAATAACGACGGGGAGACCGACTGAGATGGGGCAACCGTGCCGAGTATGGGTCGTGGACGACGATCGCTCTATTCGATGGGTCCTCCAGAAGGCCCTGGCCAAGGCGGACATGGACGTGCGGGTATTCAACACCGCGGACCACGCCCTGGGTGCCCTGGGCAGGGAGGAACCCGGCGTCATCATCACCGACATCCGCATGCCCGGCACTCAGGGCCTCGAGCTGCTGGATCGGGTCAATGCGGAATACCCGGACCTCCCGGTCATCATCATGACGGCGCATTCCGATCTCGATCATGCCGTGTCCGCCTATCAGCACGGGGCGTTCGATTACCTGCCAAAACCCTTCGATATCGGCGAGGCTGTGGATCTCGTACGCCGGGCGTGCAAATCCCGCAGTGGCGAGTTCGAGGCGGAAACACAGGCCGAACAGCAGGCGCCGACGATCATCGGCGAGGCCCCTTCGATGCAGGAGGTCTTCCGCGCGATCGGCCGGCTTTCGCGATCGAATATCACGGTTCTCATCACCGGCGAGTCCGGCACCGGCAAGGAACTGGTGGCCCAGGCGCTGCATCGCCACAGCCCACGCGCGTCCAAGCCCTTTATCGCCCTGAATACGGCCGCGATCCCAAGGGACCTGCTGGAATCCGAGCTGTTCGGTCACGAGAAAGGGGCCTTTACCGGCGCCCAGGGGCTGCGCCGGGGCAGATTCGAGCAGGCCGACGGCGGAACCCTGTTCCTGGATGAGATCGGCGACATGCCTGCAGAACTACAGACCCGTCTGCTGCGGGTGCTGGCCAACGGCGAATTCTATCGTGTCGGCGGCCATGTCCCGATACGAGGCAACGTCAGGATCATCGCGGCTACCCACCAGGACCTCGAAGCAAGGGTCTCGGAAGGCCTGTTCCGGGAAGACCTGCTGCACCGGCTCAACGTCATTCGAATTCATGTCCCCGCGTTGCGGGACCGCCGCATGGACATCCCCGAGCTGCTGCGCTTTTTCCTTTCCCGCGCCGCTGCCGAACTCCAGGAAGAACCCAAGACACCCAGCCCTGAAGTCGTGGAATTCCTCTCCAGGCTTCCTTGGCCGGGTAACGTTCGGCAACTGCAGAATACCTGCCGCTGGTTGACCGTGATGGCGGCGGGCAGCGATATTCACCTGGAAGACCTGCCGCCCGAATTGCGTTCCTCGAGCCCGGACAGCCCGGGCGGCTGGCAGGAGTCGATGGCCCGCTGGGCAAACGATCGTCTGGAGGCCGGCGAGGGAGACATCGCGACTCGGGCGATACGGGATGCCGAACGGGTCCTCATAGAAACCGCCCTCGAACACACCGGCGGCAGACGCCGGGATGCGGCGCGCCTGCTGGGCTGGGGACGCAATACGCTCACCCGCAAGATCAAGGAATTGAACCTCAACGACAACGCCGGCGGCGATCGCACCGACAGCGAGGAAAAAACAGAGACCGCCTGAGTACACCCCGGATCAGGGGTTGCGGGCGCGGTTGGGGCCGGCGCAAACAGGTCGCCTCAACGTATGCCGTCTTCAGCGTTTGGCGCTGGACGGGCTCCGGGGACGAACACGCTCCACCGGCGAGGATCAGCGACAGGCCCCGTCACATCCGTGGAGTTCGAGCGTCCCCGTCAACTGACCGACGCTGCTCAACCCCTGCTCGCGGAGGTAGTTCGCGATGCCGCGGTTGACCTCGCCGCAAACAAGCGGGTTGTAGAACAGGGCCGTCCCTATCCCCACGGCGTCCGCTCCGGCGATGATGAATTCCAGTGCGTCTTCAGGGCTCATAATCCCCCCCTGGCCGATGATGGGTATGCCGTGTTCTCGCGCGACCTGATAGACCTGATGCACCTTGAACAGTGCGATCGGTTTGATCGCGGGCCCCGAAAGTCCCCCCTGGTCGTTACCGATCACGGGTCGGCGGGTTGCGATGTCGATCGACATCCCCATCAGGGTGTTGATGACGGCGAATGCATCGGCACCGGCATCGATGCACCGGCGCGCATTGTCCTGTATATCGGTCTGATTAGGCGAGAGCTTGACGATCAGCGGCTTCTCGGTCACCTCACGGCAGACCTCGACCACGCGCGCGGACATCTCGGGATCGTTACCGAACGCCACTCCGCCTTCCTTGACGTTGGGGCAGGAGATGTTGATTTCGACGGCATCGATCGGTGAGGCATCGAAGCGCCGTGTGACCCGGCGGTACTCATCGACGGTCGATCCAGAAACGTTGGCAATATAACGCGTCTCGGCAAAATCCAGTCCAGGAAGGATCCTGTCGACGACATGATCGACGCCGGGATTCTGCAGGCCGATCGCGTTCAACATCCCCCCGGGGGTCTCGCAGACCCGATGGGGCGGGTTGCCGAGACGGGGCTCTGCGGTCGTACCCTTGAGACATACCGCCCCCACCTCTTCGTTGGAAAACCCCGCCACCCGCGTATACTCTTCCCCGAAGCCGACGCAACCCGACAGCAATATGATGGGGGTGGATAGGCGCATACCGCAGAAATCCACGGTCAGTCCGGACAGCCTTTGCTTCTCATCCGCCATGTTTCACGTCGTCCTCTTTGAGCCCGAGATCCCGCCCAATACAGGGAACATCATGCGTCTGTGCGCGAACACGGGCACGGCGCTACACCTGATCCGGCCGCTGGGATTCGATCTCGATGACCGCCGCCTGCGCCGGGCGGGTCTGGATTACCGGGAATGGACACGGGTCACGGAACACGGATCCCTGAACGAATTCCTGGGGGCGGTGAAGCCCGCCCGAACGCTGGCATTTTCCACCCGGGGTTCCCGCCTGTATCACGAGGTGCACTACCGCTCGGGCGATGCCCTTGTCTTCGGGCCGGAGACCCGCGGCCTTCCCCGGCGTATCCTCGAAGATGCGGGCCCCCTCCATACCCTCCGTATCCCCATGGCACCGGACGGCCGGAGTCTCAACCTCTCCAATGCGGTTGCGATCGTCGTCTACGAGGCGTGGCGGCAGTGCGGGTTTGCCGGCAGCAGCGAAACGGGCGCCGACGCCGCGACGCCCTGATCGGAGGCTCGATCCGCGCACGCGGTTGGATCCACCGCGAGGAACTGTCGGCCCCGGCGTTCAGGAGACATCCGATAATCGCCAGACGTTCTCCTGCTTGACACTTCGTCTCAAGAGGTCGGCAACCGCCGCACCCGGATCACGCCGCTCGGCGAGGATTGAATAGACCTGCTGGCAGATCGGCAACTCGATCTCGACACCGCCGGCAATCCGCATCACTACCTCAGCCGTCCCCCGCCCTTCGATTGCCTGACCGATCTCGCGAGAGGCCTCCTCGGCCGACTGACCCCGGCCCATGGCGAGCCCGAAACGACGGTTGCGTGACTGGTCGTCGGTACAGGTAAGCACGAGGTCTCCCATGCCCGACAGCCCTATCAGCGTGCCCAGCTCTGCCCCCAGCTTCCTGCCCAAGACCATGATCTCGTGCAGTCCACGGGTAATCAGGGCCGCCCGGGCGTTGGCGCCGAACCCCAGTCCGTCCGATATCCCGGCGGCAATCGCTAGCACGTTCTTCACGGCCCCGCCAAGTTCGACACCGAGCACATCGGGGCTCGTGTAGATCCTGAATGTCTCGGCGTGAAACAGCGAGGCACCGATGCGCGCGACGTCGGCTTCCTCCGACGCAACCGTCACCGCCGTAGGCAATCCAATCGCCACCTCGCGCGCAAACGATGGGCCCGACAATAAAGCGCAGTGCGTGCCCGCCCCCATCTCCCGGTCGATCACCTCGTGCAACCAGTTGCCAGTCCCCTTTTCGATCCCCTTGGTTGCCCATATAATGACAGGGAGACGCCCTCCCGACAGGGCCTGCTTCACGGCTCTCAGCGTCTCACGGAATGCCGAGGTCGGTACGGCGATCACGATCGAGTCCACACCGTCCAGTACGCGCGCGAGATCACCACTGGCCAACAGGCCGCGGGGCAGTTCGACTCCCGGCAGGTAACGCGGGTTTTCCCTTCGCGACTGCATCTCGTCGGCAAAAGCCGAGGATCTGCCCCAGAGGCGGGTCTCGTGGCCATTCAGCGCCAGACGCACCGCCAGCGCCGTTCCCCAGGAGCCTGCGCCGAGTACAGCGCAGGTGCGCTCGTCAGACATCGGTTTGAATAGCGCAGAACGGCGCCAGCAAACCACTCGCGCACACGGGCCGGACCGCCTTCAGTGCGCGGTGGGAGGTGTATCGGACGTGCCTTCCTGTCTGGCGGCCTGCTGCAGATGCTGCGAGTACAATGCGTCAAAATTGACGGGCGCCAGCAGAAACCCCGGGAACCCCCCTTTCGAGATGAGGTCGGCGATCGCTTCACGCGCAAAGGGAAACAGGATGTTCGGACAATAACTGCCCAGCATGTGCCCCAATTGCGCCTCGTTGAAACCCCGCAGGGTAAAGACGCCGGCCTGTTTCAACTCGACCAGGTAAGAGGTCTTCTTCTCCATGCTCGTCGTCACCGTAATGTTCAGGGACACTTCGTGGATAGCTTCCTGGATCTTGCGGGTTTCCGTACCCAGCTGAACGTTGGTTTCCGGCTTCCACGCTCCGGTAAAGATATCGGGGACATTCGGTGCCTCGAACGAGACATCTTTCAGGTACAGCTTTTGGATCTCGAAGATCTGCTGTGGGACATCCCGGCTAGGAGCTTCACTCATGACCTTATGTTTCTCGCATCGTCGATTGTTCGCTATTCACGCTATCCACCTGCGCCGCCCCGAACCGCGGCGCCTATTTGGCCACCTTGGGCAGATTGGCGTTGTCCCAGGCCGCGATTCCGCCACGTAGATTCGACACGTTCTTGAAGTTGTTCTTTAGCAGTATGTTTCCCGCGCCGCGTGATCGCGAGCCGGTCCGGCAATAGGTCACGACCGGTCTGTCCGAGTACTTCGCCAGTTCCCCGACCCGTTGCTTCAACGTGCTCAGGGGGATGTGCTTGGAATTCTGAATACTGCCCTGCACACGCTCGGCGTCTTCCCTGACGTCCAGCATCAGGGCATTGTCGTGATTGATCAGTCGAACGGCCTCCTGGGGAGAAATGTCCTTGAATCCCGAGGTAAACCTGCGAAACTCGGTCCAGACCACCATGGCCAACACCAGACCCAGCACCGCGAAGAGCGCTGTGTGATTCCCCACGAATTCCACGAACTGTTCCATCGTACCGATTGCCGTTGTCCGGGTTACACCGACTCGCAAGAACCGCCGACCGCTCCCCACCGGGGACACTTGCCGGACAAAGCGATTCGCCTGAGATCAGACCCATGGGCCTGGTGTGCCCCATCCTCGGGCGGTTCCTCGAGGCCGGTTAAGATACCATGGATCACCTTGTTTCAGGGAGTCATCGCGGGCCGGGGCCTGACGGGATCGGACTCGAATGAGTACGACGCGAGGGACAATGACGCAGACGGTGCGGGAAAAGACCGGCAGCCCGGCCCGCTTCTCCGATCAGGGTCGGAACTATACCCGTCACGGACAGGTATATCACCAAATTTCGTCCGCCGCGGGGCCGCTCCGGCCTTTTTTTCAGACAATCGAGCGGATGTAGCGACGTCTCCCATCCGAACCGAGAACCTATGGTCTGGGCGACGCGATCCCCGGTAACCTCCAACTCCGTCGTTGCAATTTCAGGTAGAGTCGCTGCCTATCCTGGCGCGACTGGAACCGCTGGCCACGGATGGCTCCCGGTTTTCCCTCGCTAAGTGGGTACAGCTGACGCAGATGCTGCTGTAACTGTCTCTGCTTTTCGCGCTGACGCGACAGCCGGGAGTTCAGATCTCGCGTTACGGCGGGGGGTGTCGGTGGCTGAAACTCGCGGTATACCTCCTGCTCCCGCCTCAGTTCCGCCCGTTGCTGCTGAATCTGCGCTTCCATATCCCAGAAGACCGAGAAATCCCGACCGAACGCGGCATTCGGATGCATTCCGACAACGTCGGCGGTGATCAGGACCATGAACCAGGACCGCCATGGTCCGATTCCGGCGAACAGGGTCCTGAAAACCGCGCCGGGACGGGTTCGGGTATTTTGGTTTCGCGTTTCCCCGTCACGGCTGGGCTGAGAATGGATTCGCTTCACAGAATTCGGCGCCCCGGCCGACTATGCTCTCCCGACGCCGCCATCAGCTGGCAACCATGCGCGGCCCAATCGGGCATCACCCGGCCTGAAACTATCGTCTGGACAACTGGAGAGGATGATCAACATGCAGAATACACCCACCATCGAACATCCGGAAGCACGCTTCTTCGTAATGAACCGATCTGAGGACCACTGGATACGCCTGAGCAAGGAATATTCCAGCAGAATGGATGCGGAAAAGGCGCTCGAGAAATTGCGCCTTATTTATCCTTTTGCCAGACTCGGTGGCTCGCGGACCAATTAGTCCTCGATCCCAATGCGATCGAAAGGCAAGGCCGGCAGCGTGGGTTTGCGTCAAGGGGACAGGGAAGCAGCGGGACAGCAGTCATGAATCGAAGAAAGCACCCGGACAGGCGCCAACCGGGGCCCACACCGAAATTTCCGTTTCGGGACGATCAGGGTCATTGGATCTGTGAAGATCGGCGGAAAATCGCCAGCCGCAGAATGAGCGACTTTGATCTGGAACCGCTTTGGGAGAAGGTGCAGAGGCGCCAGCTCTGATCTGAATGCCCCGGAAAACCGGGTTTGCGCGCCGGATCCGTCAGCGGCGGGTTTTCGATCGCCGCGCGCATCTCATTGATGTCCGGGCGCAACGACAAGCAAATGCCGGCCGACGGAACCGGCTCCACAGGGAGTCGGTTCCACCGGTTCCACTGGATGGAAGTGATCCACCGGGGAGGCATCGAGATCACGTAGGTGCCTCGACCCCGGCCCGCGCTATGCAGCAAACTCGCTACGGAGTTTCTTGATCGCCGCCTTTTCAAGCTGGCGGATTCGTTCGGCAGAGACCGAGTAGCGTCGTGCCAGAGATTCCAGTGTTTCCTTACTGTCCCCTAGCCAGCGGCTAGCAAGGATATCGCGGCTACGCTCGTCGAGAGTTTCCAGCGATTCGTTCAACCTGCGCTCCTGGAACGCCCGCAGATCCTCCCTCTCGTTGATATCACTCGGACCGTACTGCTGATCCTCCAGATAACTGGCCGGCGCCAGCATCGACTCGTGCTCCTCGCCCGGCTCCGGGTCGTAGGCAATGTCCCTGCCTCCCAGGCGCCTTTCCATTTCCATCACCTCGTCGGCACTCACACCGAGATCGGTGGCAACGGCATCGATCTCCTTTCGATTCAGCCAGCCTAGGCGTTTATTGCGACTTCGCAGGTTGAAGAAAAGCTTACGCTGCGCCTTGGTCGTAGCCACCTTGACGATCCGCCAGTTGCGCAGTACGAATTCGTGTATCTCCGCTCGGATCCAGTGCACCGCGAAGGACACCAGACGGACATTCAGATCGGGATTGAAGCGCTTGACGGCCTTCATCAGACCGACATTCCCCTCTTGGATAAGGTCGGCCAGTGCCAGCCCGTATCCCGTATACCCGCGCGCTACGTGCACCACAAAGCGCAGATGGTGCGTGACCAGTGTTCTGGCTGCGTCGAGATCGTTGTGATCCCGATAGCGCATACCGAGTGTCCTCTCTTCCTCGGCCGAAAGTACCGGTAGCCGGTTTGCAGCCGTGATATAGGCATCCAGGTTTCCTACCGGAACCAGGTTGGTCGACTGTGCCCTAACAAGCGCCTTGGTCATCTTGTCGTCATACCCCCCATTCTCTGTGTACAAAATATTCATTAAGCGCCCATATTAGCACTCCAGCCATAAGAGTGCTAAGGTCGGAATTGGTTCCATTCAAGCGGATTATTGATCATGCACCTGCATGGAGGCCCTGATTTGACGATGCATCAGATAAGGAAACCCGCGTAACCCTGGGCCATACTAAAATAGATGTTGTCCGGCCGAATCACGGCCGTTAAGTGGTCGCGGATGACCACAGCGCATTGCAATTACTCGTCGCACCTCGATAAGAAACGACCGCAGGCCATGGGAAAAAAGATCTCCAAACTCGGCGAGAAGCTTTTCGGCGAACGTCGCGGTACCGAGCGCCGCAGGTTCGGGCCGGCACCGAAGTACCCCTTCTATGACAATAACGATGTCCTCGTGAAATCCAACCGGCGACGAATCGTCGACCGCCGTATACAGTCCTTCGATGCCTCCGCCGAAATTGTGCACCTTCACCTCAGTTATCTGGACATTGCCGGCGTACTGGAGCCATCCGGTGTCACCGTGACCCTGGGCCGTGATCCGGAATGCGATCTGCGAATTCAGACGGAATTCTCGTCCAGAAAGCATGCGACCATCAGTTTTCGGGGTGGCAGCTACCAGATAGAAGATCACAGCAGGAACGGTACCTATATCTTCCTGTGGGACGAAAACGAACTCCACATCACGGGAGCGAAAATGGAGCTGTCCGGATCGGGGACCATCAGCCTGGGCACCCCGCGGGCATATGCCGGCCAGGATATTATCCGATTCTCGATGCGACGAACGTAGTACGCCACCCTTGTCTGCCGCTAATTCCCCTGCTTTTCGAGCAGCAAGGACCTGGCTGTCATTTCCGGAGGCTGCGAAAGCCCCATGACCGGAATCGGCCTCAGGGCTTGCCTTCACTATCCGGTTTTCCCGAGGCCTCGCTTTCATTTTCCTCCCGCTCCGCAGCGTCCAGTTCGGCCTCCATTTCCTCGTCGGACAATGGCCGAGATTCCTCGTCCGCCTCCGTATCCGAACCACCGGCTTTTCTGCGCACCACGCGGCGTGAGAAGACAAGACCGATTTCGAAGAGCAGCCAGACCGGCAGCGCCAGCAGGGTCTGCGAAATGATGTCCGGGGGCGTCAGAAGCATACCCACCACGAACGCCCCGACAATGACGTAGGGCCGTTTCTCGGAAAGGGCCTCCGGCGTGGTGGCACCGAAGCTGACCAGTACCACCGTCACGATCGGCACCTCGAAGGCAATTCCGAACGCCAGAAACACGACGATGACGAAATCGAGATACTTTCCGATATCCGTCATGACCGACACTCCTTCGGGGGCGGCGCTGGTGAAAAAGCCGAACACCAGGGGGAACACGACGTAGTAGGCGAATACCATACCCAGGTAGAACAATACGGTCCCGGAAACGATGATCGGTAACGCCAGGCGTCTTTCGTGGCGATACAACCCCGGCGCCACAAAGGACCAGAGCTGATACAGCAGATAGGGCACGGCAATGACAACGGCCAGCAACAGCGTCAGCTTGAACGGGATCAGAAACGGGGAAGCCACTTCGATGGCGATCATCGAGCTGCCTTCCGGGAGGTGTTTGGTCAGTGGTCCGGAGAGAAAGGTGTAGATCTGGTTGGCGAACGGGAAAAGCGCCAGAAAGACGGCGAGAATAGCCAGGACGGACCGTAGCAATCGGTCACGAAGTTCAATGAGGTGTGAAAGGAAGGTGTCCTCCTTCCCTCCTGCATCACTTTCCGTTTGACGGTTTTGTGTCATCGGAACGGCTTGCGTGTTGCTCTGCGGTGTCTTTTTCCGGTGCCGACACTGCGTCCGGGTCGTCTACCTCCTCGATCTGGTCCTCAATAGCCTTTACCAGATGGGTCGTATCGTCAAGTTCGGACCGAAGATCCGACTGGGCATCGTTCAGCATACCCTTGAGTTCCTGGATCTCGCCCTGCTGCTTGTCCAGCATCTGTCGCATCTCCTCGGCGTGGAATTCCCGGCGGATATCCGACTGGACGCTACGGGCGAATCGTTTGGCCTTGCCGACCCATCCGCCAACCTTGCTCGCAAGTCCAGGCAACCGCTCGGGCCCGACCACGAGCAGCGCCACTACCATGACGACCATGATTTCCCAGAAGCCGAAATCGAACATCCAGGTGTCTCTCCTACTTGGACCCGCAGGTCAGGATCCGTGACTCACACCTTGTCCTTGTCCCTGGATTCGACCTTACCGTCGACGACGTCGTCGACGGGACCTTCGATCCGTCCAGGTTCCTTGCCCGCGACGTTCTCGTCCTTCTGTGACTCCTTCATCGATCCCTTAAAGTTCTTGATAGCAGTCCCGAGGTCCCCGCCGATATTGCGCAGCTTCTTGGTGCCGAAAAGCAATACCACGATCGCCAGAACGATCAGTAACTGCCAGATACTGATTCCGCCAAATCCCATAACCAACCTCCGTTCATCGTGAAACGCGCCTGGCCTTTTCGGTCAATCCCGACACGCCGAACCGTGAGTCCAGCTCCGACAGTACCTGTCGTGCCGTGAGATCTTCATGCGCGAGCAATACCAGGCAATGAAACCAGAGATCCGCGATCTCACTGACGATCCGCTCGCCGGACCCGTCTTTCGCCGCCATGACCACCTCGACGGCCTCTTCTCCGACCTTCTTGAGAATGGCGTCGATGCCCTTTTCGTACAGACCCGCCACATAAGAGGATCCCGGATCCGCGGACTTCCGCTGCTCCAGCACCGAACCCAAGCGCTCAAGGACCTCGCAGTCAGCCATTTTCCGATTCAGCACCATCGATTTTCCGCTGCCAGTGTCGTCTGTCGCGGATCGCCGCGGGCCGTGCGCGCCATCACAACCGGGTATGCTCCGGCAAGCGAGTCAGAAACCCACCGGTCACCAGTTGAATCGACGAGGACGGATACCACGGAACACGCGAGGCAGGCCGGCGAATGGTCGCACTACCTCGTCATCCGACGCTAATGGACTCTCGAGGCCTTCAATACGTTAGCTTACCACAGGGCAGCTGACACGACTCGCCACCGGCGGTCGCCCCGTCACAGGCGTACCTGAACACCACGCGCCGCCATATATTCCTTGGCCTGACGAATGGTGTACTCGCCAAAATGAAAAATGCTCGCCGCCAGTACGGCATCTGCCTCTCCCGCGGTCACGCCATCTACCAGGTGCTGCAGGTTACCCACACCGCCAGAGGCGATCACAGGGAGACGGAGCGCACCACCGATGGCCCGCGTCAGCTCCAGGTCGAAACCGGACCGTGTACCATCTCGGTCCATGCTTGTCAGCAGGATCTCGCCGGCCCCGAGCCGCTCCATCTTCCCCGCCCACTCCACGGCATCCAGACCGGTCGGCTTGCGTCCCCCGTGGGTAAAGATCTCCCACCTCGGCGGATCCGAAGCCACCTGCTTGGCGTCGATCGCGACCACGATGCACTGGGATCCAACCTTGTCCGCCGCCTGCTGGACAAAGTCCGGATTGAACACCGCGGCGGTATTGATCGCGACCTTGTCCGCACCCGCGGTCAGCATGAGTCGAATGTCCTCGACCTTGCGGATTCCACCGCCCACAGTCAAAGGGATGAACACCTCGGCGGCGACCTCCTCCACCACGTGCACGATGGTGTCGCGGTCGTCGGAACTGGCCGTGATATCGAGGAAGGTAATCTCGTCGGCACCTTCCCTGTCGTAACGCTCGGCCACCTCAACGGGATCGCCGGCATCGACGATATCCACGAAGCGAACACCCTTGACCACACGTCCGGCATCGACATCGAGGCAGGGAATGATCCGTTTGGCAATCGTCATGACTCAGCCAACCTACCGCAGCTTGGAGTACACCCGGATCCCGCAGGTCTCACCCTCGACCGGTTCGTCCATCTGCAACTTCCTGCGCCTTGGCCAGATCAATCGTTCCCTCGTAGAGTGCGCGCCCGATGATCGCCCCCTCGATGCCGTCCTCCTCCCTGTCCATCAGGGCCAGGATATCGTCCATATTGGTAACACCGCCCGAGGCGATGACAGGAATCTTCAACTGGCTCGCCAGCTCCGCCGTCGCCTCCACATTCACGCCCTTCATCATTCCATCCCTATTGATGTCGGTGTAGACGATCGCCGCGACGCCATCTTCCTCGAAATGCATCGCCAGATCGTTCACGTCGTGGTGGGAAAGCTTTGACCAACCATCGATGGCCACCTTCCCGTCCCTGGCGTCCAGACCGACGATGATATGCCCGGGAAATTCCATACACAGGTCGTTGACGAAATGCGGAGCGCTCACTGCACGCGTTCCAATGATCGTGTACTGCACACCGGCCTCCAGGTAGGCCTGCACGGCGTCTTCGTCCCTGATCCCTCCGCCGACCTGGATCGGAACTTCGGGGTGGTTCGACGCGATCTCGCGGATGATCCCGGCGTTGACCGGGGAGCCGGCCGCGGCCCCATCGAGATCGACGATGTGAAGACGCCTGGCGCCGGCCAGGACCCATCTTTGCGCCATCTGAACGGGATCCTCCGAGAACACCGTCACGTCCTCCATGTCGCCGCGTCTAAGTCGAACACACTTGCCGTCCTTGAGGTCGATGGCGGGTATCAACAACATTGGATCGCTCCCCTGACAGGTATGGGTAAACGGTTCACTGTCCATCCCAACGGGTGAAGTTTTCCAGCAGCTTCAGCCCACCGTCCGCGCTCTTTTCGGGATGACACTGCATGGCGAATATGTTGTCTTGTGCGATCACGGAAGTGAACCGGATTCCGTAGTCGGTAACACCGGCGACCGGGTCCGGGTTTGCCGGGACGACATAATAGCTGTGTACGAAGTAGAAATAGCTGTCCTGCTCGACCCCGCGCCACAACGGGTGCTCGCGTGTCTGGTGGATCGTGTTCCACCCCATGTGCGGGATCTTGTACCGCAGTCCCTGACGGAACTCCCCGATCTCGTCCCCGAAATATCGTACATTGCCGGGGAACACACCGATGCAGGGCGTTCCGCCGCTTTCGTCGCTGTGCTCGACTAGCACCTGCATACCGACGCAGACGCCAAGAAACGGCTTGTTCGCTGACGAATCCCTGATCGCTTCGGTCAGACCAGCCGCATGCAGGGCGTTCATGCAATCCCCGGCGGCTCCCTGACCCGGGAACACCACGCGGTCCGCCTTCAGGACCGTTTCCGGATCCGCCGTCACCACCACGCGCATTGCGGGTGGCGCCACGTGATCGAGCGCCTTGGCGACGGAACGCAGGTTTCCCATGCCGTAGTCTATGATCGCGATCGTGCTCGTCATGCTGACCTGCCCGCTGGTGACGATGTCCCGACGAGAGCGACCTCGCCGTCCTGACCGCGGGTCACAGGCTGCCCTTTGTGCTGGGCAGCCGGTTCTGCATCCGTTCGTCCCGCGCCACGGCCATGCGCACAGCACGCCCGAAGGCCTTGAATATGGTTTCCGCGATGTGGTGCGCATTCGCGCCGCGCAGGCTGTCGATATGCAAGGTGGCGCGTGCATGGTTCACGAAGCCCTGAAAGAATTCGTGGACAAGATCAACATCGAATTCGCCGATACGGGCCCGGGGATAGTCGGCATGATATTCCAGCCCGGGTCGCCCGGAGAAATCGATGACGACCCGTGACAGCGCCTCGTCAAGCGGGACGTAGGCGTGACCATAGCGAACGATGCCCTTCTTGTCGCCAAGCGCCTCGGAGAACGCCTGACCCAGTGAGATACCGACGTCCTCGACCGTGTGGTGCGCATCGATGTGCAGGTCACCTTTCGCGGTAATTTCAAGGTCAACGAGCCCATGGCGGCACACCTGATCCAGCATGTGCTCGAGAAACGGCACCCCGATGTCGAACTTCGCATTGCCGGAGCCATCGAGGTTCGCGTTCACCTCGATCTGGGTCTCCAGTGTATTGCGCGCAACCCTCGCAACGCGCTCGTTCCCGCTCATCCCAGCCTCCTTTGCACACCACCCGGCGCTCGACCGCGGCACGGGAGGTAGCGTCGCGTCCGGGGAAATCGGACGAAGCACCTCCCCGCCGACAGCGACCGAACGGCTCATTTTAGCATTTCATCACCTTCGTGTTCGTTCGGCGTGCGGGCGCATCCCCTCACGGCGTACCGGGACACCGCGATAACCTCGCCAACTCCTAAGATTCGCGAGATTCGCGGTTGGATTTCCGGCGATGGGGCTCACGCTCCCCCGGGAGCCACTCGCAATCGGAAGGTCACCGGGCCATCGTTGACGAGGTGGACCTGCATATCCGCCCCGAACCGGCCGACTTCGACACGTTGATGCGTCGCACGCGCGCGCGTCACGAAGTACTTGAACAGCCTCTTGCCCTCCATCGGCCCGGCCGCGGAGGAGAACCCGGGCCGCATGCCGCGCCCGGTGTCCGCCGCCAGTGTGAACTGGGGAACCAGCAGCAGAGCACCGCCGACATCGGTCACGCTGAGATTCATCCGGCCCCGATTGTCGCCGAAAAGGCGAAACCCGAGCACTCGCTCCAGCATCCGATCGGCCTGGCGATCGGCATCGAGGCGCTCGATCCCGAGGAAAACGAGCACTCCCTTGTCGATGCGGGCGATGGTTTCGCCCTCGGTTACGACACTAGCATCGAGCACGCGCTGAAGTAGCGATATCACTTGAACCCCCGGGCCTTCCGTCTATCGCGGTGTCTGTCCGCCCCCGGCCGGGTACACGGTACGCACTACCAGGGTAAAGGGGTGATCTACGCACGGGTAGCAAGACGTTACTAGGAAATATCCTACAACAACCGACCATCTCCTCCTACAGCGCGCGCATCGTAAACCCGATACTCGCCCCGGTCGCAAACCAGCACAATAAAACTCGACGTCAGGGATTGACGGCAAAGGGAACACCCGATGTGCCTCGGCCAAGGAAATCAAGCCGGTGTGCGTCGGGCAAGGACCCGGGTCGCGTCGGCCAGGGATGGTCGGCACAACGACCCGATCGGCAGCGACAGGCAAGGACGCCTGGCACTCGCCGAACAAGGACGTCGCCCGCGAGGCAAAGGGATTCGCCTCGCGAGCACTTATGGACTCAAGGTTTCGGTCCCCTTCGTTATGATGGGGACACCCCGGGACAAGGACGTGCCGGGGTTTTTTTTGTGGTTGTCCCCGCCCCGATTTCCGAGTCTGACTTGCACCGGCAATGCCTGTGCGATTATCTTGCTGAAATGTCCGGCTGGGTGAAGCTTCCACGCAGACTCGCCCGCCTGAGCGGCAAGGCGTTGTCCGATTTCTCGATGATCCATGACGGCGACCGGATTCTTCTCGGTCTCTCCGGAGGAAAGGACTCGCTGTCCCTGCTGCACGTTCTCCGGCACTTCCAGCGCCACGCACCGATCCGGTTCCATTTCGCCATCATCACCATCGATCCGATAAGCGGTTCCTTCGATCCGTCGGCCCTGCTTCCCTACACCAGGGAGCTGGGTATCGAGCACCACTATCGCCGCGAACCGATCCTGGACATCGCGCAGACCCACATGGGCAAGGACTCATACTGCGCGTTTTGCGCACGCATGAAACGCGGGCTGATATATGACACGGCGCGTCGCCAGGGATACAACGTGATCGCCCTCGCCCAGCACCTCGACGATCTTGCGGAAAGCTTTCTCATGTCTGCGCTGCACGGCGGCAAGCTGAAGACGATGAAGGCGCACTATCGCATCGACGCGGGGGACCTGCGCGTCATCAGACCGCTGGTCTATGTCAGGGAACGCCAGACTGCCGCATTCGCAGCGGAAAATCATCTCCCGGTGGTTGCCGAGAACTGTCCCGCCTGCTTCTCCGTGCCGACGGAGAGGCAACACATGAAAGCACTGCTGCGTGCAGAGGAGGGACGTAACCCGCTGGTCTTCAAATCGCTGCTATCCACGCTGAAACCACTCATGGTCGAGGGCCTGGAGGACGCGACATCGATACAGAATCCGCTGCGAACGACGGCGTCGACTGATATGCGCGGCCCGATCCACCCCGGAAATGCCGACGGTGATTCCCCCTGAATACGCTCCCACTGGGAACGGTCCAGGCAGGCTCGCGACAGACTGCCCGTCAACCGCTGCGCGCAACGACACCGGGATTCAGCGCCGGCAGGCCTTTCGGCGCAGAGCGCCGACCGCCGAATTTAAGGAAACGCATCGGGCGTAGTTCACGCTTGAAATCCGCTTTCCACTGCTCGAAATCGAGCGGAGCACTTCCGTACATCGCGCCTTCCAGTTGATGGGTCAGTTCCCAGATCGCGGTGGCGTGGGCCCCGGGGTGACTATCGATGACACATTGCATCAGACCGTGCGAGGTCAACTGATCGGAAATCCTCATGTGCTTACTGGCAATGAAACGGAACGCGTGACACCATTCGGTGGGGTCGGTCTCATCATCGATGCACCTCAGGCAGTACCACAAACGAAGCGGCTTCGGCACCAGCACCACGATGCGACGATGAATATAATGCATCAGGCGTTGCGGGCGAACCCTGGCCGCCACGGAGCGCGACGCCGCCCTTACACCCTCGAACAGGCGCCGCACGGGGCGTGAGACGCCCTGGGAGATCCGACGCCCCAGGGTCGACCCCCTCAGCCCGATGGTCACCCAGTACAGAATGCTGCCCACCAGAATGATCAGGAACGGAATCCATATGGGCGGCAGGTAACCGCCCGCCCCGCCTCTCGTCCCATCACGGGTACCGAGCGCGACCAGGCGGGTAACCGGCAGGACGGACTCCTCCTTCAGGCCGGTATCGACATTGAACCAGCCAATTCGAATCTCCGGCAACTGCAGCCCCCCGGCCTGACGCGGAACCAGCGTATAGCTCTCGGACCTGACACCGATCAGTGTTCGTCCCTCATTGACCAGCGACTGCTCGGTGGTCACCGACTCGCGATAGACCTCGTAACCCTGCCCGTGAAGCAGGGGCTCGAGGGACGGCAGACGACTACCCGGCGCGCCTACCGCCTTGAGTTGCAGATGCAGACTGACCGGCTTGCCTTCAGCCACGGCCGCTTCGTCATCGATCTTGCCCTCGAGTTTCAACCCCCTGAGCGGTAGCCAGGGTACAACTCCCGGCTCGGCGGGCAGGACGTTCAGTTCAAGCGCGTTTGTGGCGGTAACGTCAAACCAAGTCCCACGCTGACGCTGTCCGGCACCCGGCCATCTGCTCGTGTCAGCGAGGGTGCCGGTGAAACGGATCGGCTCCACCGTGACCGAGCCGCTGGCAATTGGCGTCAGTACGTAGCGGTATTCGTTGATGATTTCCGATTTGCCGTTACGAATACGCATGCTCGTCAGGGGACCTTCAAGTTTTTCCCAGACGACCCCGCCGGTGTTGGACACAATGGGTCTCAGCGTCTTCAGGTTCTGGTCGCTGACAACCCTGGCGGTGTACACCAGCCCCTGATTCACGTATGCGGTGGAATCCGCCAGCACCTGCTCCACCCTGGGCGCGGATCGTGGTGCCTGACGCCCGGAGGTGAGCTGGGACGGGTAACCGGGCGGGTAACCGGATTGGGATACCAGTATCGCCCGGTTCCCGATCAGTCCGGGATTGGTGACACGGGTCAAGGTGTTTGGGGTTCCGGGATAGTAACCGGCACCCGCGCGCTGCTGCGCAGATACAGTCCAGCGGTCCGACACCGTCCTTCCCGCGGCTTGTGCCAGGCTGCCCAACAGGCTCAGCAGCATGCACAAGATGCAGAAGGTGCGTGCCTCTCGTCGGGCGATCGGCAATATTGATTGCCGGATGACTATGTCTACCATGGTCTCGTCTCCACCAAAGGCGCCCTGTACTTCAGTCTCGCCTTTTGCTCGTCCAGTCTGAATTGATTGCGCAACAGCGCCGAGGCATCCCCCTCGATCTGATCCAGCCAATAATCCATCAGGAGTATCAGCTGATCCGGCGCCCCTGCTGTATCACCCGTACCCGGGACTTCCCCCGGGCGCTCATCCTCGGTATCCATTCCCTTCTGATCGAATTCGGTCGCGGCGCTGGAAAGCTGATCACCGAGCCGATCGCGCTCGTCTTCGCCGCGACCTGTATCGGCATCGGGCCGCGTCCGGTCGCCGCCAGATTCTTCCTCATCCGAATGTAACGGGTCATCCCGCCCGGGAACTTGATCCTCGTCAAGTCTGGAGGATTCGCCCGATTCCGCCTGATCGTCACTCTTTCCGGCATCCTGACGATCCTTCTCGCCCCTGTCGCCCTCGCTCGATGCCTCCTCCTCATCCCCGGAATCGCTTCGCTCGTCTCGCTCCGCGGAGTCGCCACGGGGTTCCTTTTCTTCATCTTTACCCTCAGAGGCGGTCTGTTCGCGTTCTTCATCGCCCTCTGCATCGGTCTTTCGCTTCTGATCGGGCTCCCCCCCAGCGGACTCGTCATCGCTTTCTTTCTGCTGCTCTCCCGATTCCTGTTCGTCTGCCCGACTCTCGTCCGTCGAGTCCTCGCGAGACTTCGCTCCCGCTGACGTATCGTCCCGCTCTTCCTCGTCGCCGGTCCCCTCCTCACTCACCTCAGACGAGGAACCGGAGCCCTCCTTGTCATCCTGGGCTTGTCCGCTCTGCTCTTCGCTCTGCTGCTCTCCGGATTGCTGCTCGTCGCTTTCCTCCGACTCACCTCCCTGCTGCTCCTGCTCCTGCTCCTGCTGCTCCTGCTCCTGCTCCTGCTGCTCCTGCTGCTCCTGCTGCTCCTTCTGCTCCTTCTGCTCCTTCTGCTCCTGC
>JAJDOJ010000002.1 GCA_022340215.1 Gammaproteobacteria bacterium | reverse complement strand
TGTTGTGCCGACTCGCCCTGGGGTTCGGCCTTGTATGCAGTTTCTGTCCGTAGGCTCGCAGGTTTGCACTCAGGCTTCTTTCAGCGGGTCGGTCACCCTTCCGCGCCTTGCCGTCGGCTAGTACTTTTAAAGGTGTCAATGTGACATCCTCCCAGATAATGTACAGGGGACTTGCACCCCATAAAATCATGCCCATGCCGGGCACACACAAAAGGCTCAAATAGACGCTCGTAAACTCGCGCCATTTAGCCTAGCTGCGACTAGACATCGTAGGAGAGGACGTTAAATGCCGCCCAAGATCAGGGACTTCATTGCCGACCTGAAGAAGGCCGGATTTGTGGACCGAGGGGGAAGAGGAAGTCACCGTAACTTCGTACATCCGAGGATTGCGAGGCCCATTACAGTATCCGGAAAGCCCGGAGACGACGCGAAGCAGTACCAGGTTCGTGCCGTCAGATCAGCGATAGAGGAGGCTCGGAAATGAAAGAGAGCGCGAGGTACGCAAAGATTGTTGAGTGGTCCGAAGAGGATCAGTGTTACGTCGGGAGCGCTCCTGGGCTGGTTCTTGGCGGGTGCCACGGAAGCGACGAGAAGGCTGTATTTGATGAGCTATGCGACATTGTCGATGAGGCGATCGACCTCTACATGAAGGATGGAAGGCCCTTGCCGCCATCAACGTCTGGAAGGGATTATGCAAACAAGATGCAAAACGTCGCATAACACGTCGCTCGACGGAGTCGGCCTTGCCTGTCACGCCCCTTGCAGAGCAAGGAGCACGCCAGCCAAGCCCGCCGGTCAGCTTGGACGTTAGGCCGATAAACGCATGGAGACAGGCGACGTCGTGAACGACCCACAAGCACATCATCCTCGAACGCAGAAGGTCGTTCGGCTTGTCGATTATCTGCTAAGACTGGCGACCCTGCGCACAAAGCTGATCCGCGACATTGCCGAATACGAGAGGACGTTCCGCATGAGCGGGGATGCTTGCCTGGACGAGGGGTTCCTGCCGAATGTCGACCTGTTACCGCCGTTCCGCGATTTTATCTGGTGCCGGGGCTCAGCCCCGGCACCCCTTCATCCTGGCTCTGCCACCAATGACCGATTCTCAGATCGGCCCCCCGGTTGCCATGGACGGCAGAGCCGTTGGTGCAACGTGCCGAGGCGGAGCCTCGGCACCAGATTAGCCTCGGCACCAGATTAACCAGACAAGAAACATACGCACTCGAGGTCAGGTCGGTTCGAGTCTCTTCCCGGCCAGCGTCGGCACCTTGTCGGTGCGTGTCTCAAGTTTCAGGTAACTCACCAGGCGAACGCTGCCCTCGCGGTGCAGCGCCTCGTGCACCTCCCGCACGACGGCAAGGATCTCGTCCAGTTCGCCCTCGAGATTCGTCCCCGAGGCGTGGGTCTCGACCAGGAATTCATGGGTCTTCAACAACTCCACCACGCGGGTGACCTCCCGCCTGACCGAGACGCCGTCCCCGATGGGGATTACCTGCAGTTCCGCGGTTGCTTTCATGTGGTTCCCCCGGCTCTCGTCACTTCGCCGACTCCAACTGCGAGACGGCTCGTGCGAAGAGTGCCCTACCCTGCGCCAGCATTTCTCTGGACCGGACTTCGTCCTGCCCGGAGGATTCCTCCCGCATTCGAGCGATCAGGGTGATGTCCGCGGGAGCAAGTAAGTCTTCGTGCACCAGGGAGGAATCGATCAGTCCCAGGGATGGCGGTTCGCCGGCGTCATGACCACGCCAGATGACGAGCGCCTGCAGTGCGATATCGACGGCCTCGCGCATCGGGGCCAGCGCCTCGCCCGGGAATCCGCCGTCGTTGAGCACCGCCGCCATGCGCTGCTTGTGCCTTCCCCGCGCAATGTGGTCGAGCGCCTCTGCCAACCGTCTTGCCTGTCCCCCATCATCCGGCGTGGTCTCGGCTCGGTACAGTGTCCTGGCCGGATCCGGGGCGGACTGCAATACACCGGCAGCGATCAGTTCCTGGATACTCGCCTGGGTGGCCCGATCCAGCAGCGTCAGACGCGGGGCCTTTTCCGGAAACAACGATTCCAGCCGCCGAGCGAGCGCATCCCGCAGCGCGTCATCCACCCGGTCGGACACCACCACGAGGGTCCGGTCATCGCCCTCGCCATGCAATTCGATCAGGTCGAGATGTTCCTTCGAACGGGACTCGATCTCTTCGACCACTTGCTGGAACGGATCGGCGGCCTTTGCCCGGACGGGCCTCGGTTCCTCCGCGAACAGGCTGCCCACACGCTCCAGAAAGGCGGCGCGACCGGATGGCAGTGACATCTCCTTCCCGCCTTTTCCGTCCACCACGCCCTCGGCGAGGGAACGCTTCTGTTCGAGGAGGGACATCATGCGATGCTCGATGGAATCCTCGGTGACCAGATTGATCACTTGCACCGGACGTTTCTGGTGCTTGCGCCAGGCACGGGCGATCCGTTGCTCCAGCCTGGCCGGATTCCAGGGCAGGTCGAGGTTGATCACCACGTCGGCTACCTGAAGGTTAAGCCCCAAGGCCCCCGAGTCCGTGGAGAGAAACATGCGGCATTCGGGGTCTTCCCTGAACCGGCGGATCTCCGCACGGCGTTTCGCCTGTGGGACCTTGCCGGTATGCCAGGCTGGCTCCAGGCCCGAATCCCCGAGTTGCTCGCGCAGCAGTCTGAGCATGCGTTCCCACTCGGAGAAGACGATGATCTTGTGCTCGCGGTCCTCCATGATCTCCTTGAGAATGTTGTCCAGTTCCTTCAACTTGGGGGCGATGCGGCACTCCTGGTCGAGAATATAGGGCGTGTCGCAGATCATGCGCATGCAGGCCAGGTTCCGCTGGAGTTGCTCCATCTCCTCCTTCTTCAATGGACGGTGCCTCGCCATGGCGGCCAGGCGCGCCGCCTTCGTCTCATACTCCTCGTAGCGCAGGCTTTGTTCCTTGTGCATGGGGACGAAATAGGTATTCACCGTGCGTCCCGGCAGCTGTCCCTCCACGTCGCCCTTCCGGCGCCGCAGCATGACGGGCCGAAGTCGCTCGTGGAGGCGGTCGAGATTCTTGTAACCGATGGCGCGTCCCCGCTCGTCCAGTTCGTAAAAGTCGCGGTTGAAGCGGAACAGGGGGCCGAAGATGGACGGATCGAGAAACTGGACGATTGAATAGATCTCGTCGATGCGGTTTTCCAATGGCGTGCCGGTGAGCACGAAGGCGTAGGGGCTCTTCAATCGTTTGATCGAGCTTGCCGTGCGGGTCTGCCAGTTCTTGATCCGCTGCGCCTCGTCGAGGATGATGACATCCGGCGCCAGGATGGTGTTGATCTCCTCCGCATCGGGACGAACCTGCTCGTAGTTGGCGAGCGTGAAGAAGGCGGGCTCCCCGTACTGGCGCAGGCGTTGGGCGCGCGATCCCTGGATGATGCGCGAGTCCAGATCGGTGAACTTGGCGATCTGCTCCTCCCATTCGCCCTTGAGGGAAGCCGGGCAGACTACCAGCACCCGGCGGATGCCCATGGTGCGGCGCAGAAGTTCACAGGCGGCGACCCCCTGTACCGTCTTGCCGAGCCCCATTTCGTCCGCCAGCAGGGCGCGCCCGGTGAAGGCCAGATGCAGCATGCCGGCCTGCTGATAGGGATAAAGGGGAACCTTGACCAGATCGAGGCTCGCGTTCCCCGCCGCCACCTCGGTCTCGAAGTGCCGCCGGGCGCGTACCTGCTGTTCGCGCCGATCCATGGTTTCGAGCCAGGCATTCAGTTCTCTTGATGCCCTGATCCTTCCCCTGACCGCCGCCGGCGCGGCGTCGATGGCTCGTTGCAGTGCCGGCAGCGTATCGAGTGGATCGCCGACGAGTGTGTTGTCGTCACCGAAAAACGGAGCGAGCAGATCCCGCAGCCTGGAACGACGTTGTGCTCCCGCCGACCAGCGCACGCGGATCCCGGAATCCCGTCGGTCCTGGAAGATCTCGATGGTTGGACAACCTTTGAATGCCGCCGCGCCAAAGGCGCGTACACGTCCCTTCTTGAGCCGATGCAGGGTCGCCTCGACGTGCTTGCAGGTACCCAGGCCATTGATGCGGTGGTCGGGACAATCACAGGTATTGATGGCTTCCGCCAGCGAGCGGATCTCGACACGATAGGCCTGCCCGTTGTCGGAGCGGACCCGGTAGACGCCATAGAATGGATCGTCAGATGTCAACGGCTCGATGTGGAACGCTTCGTCGAGGCCGCGCTGGCGGCGTCGTTCGATTTCATCGGCATCGGTCGTCAGCCAGCCCGGCGGTCGCGGGCGTCCCTGGGGACGCTTGCGGGACTTCACGCGCTTCGTCTTTGCCATGTCTTTGTGACTGTTAGATTGATACGAGCGGAACCGCAGGAAACGGGTACTCCTATTGGGGCACTTCCCGGTAACACTCTTCCCGACATGTTGTCGGGAGAGGGTCGCGATACTATCTCACCTCGTCTTCCCCTGACAGCCCGAGTGACTTCACCCGCCGCACCGGAGCAGGGATAACACGCTGTCCTTCCGCCGCCTGGATAGAGCAGCGGCGGAATCCGGGGATACCGTGTGTGGGGTCGATGTCCGGACCGTGGGTCACTGTCGGCGGTGTAGAATCGATGCTCCGCCCGATGTGGTCTGCTCGCCCGAAACGAAGGGAACCCACAGAACGATGACGCAACGAAAATCACCCATCGCGATGTCCGCAGCGGAGTTCCGAAGGCTGGGGCACGCCCTGGTCGATGATCTTGCCGAATTTCTCGACGCCCTGCCCGATCTGCCCGTCACGCCGGGCGAACCCCCTTCGGTGGTGCGCGCCGCCCTGCCCGACAACCGCCTGCCCGAAGAGGGATCGGAGCCGGGGCAACTACTGGATGAGGCGACGAAACTCCTGGTCGAACATTCCCTGTTCAACGGTCACCCGCGGTTCGCCGGTTACGTGACATCCCCCGCGGCGCCCATCGGTTCCCTGGCAGAGCTGCTCGCCTCCACCGTCAACGCCAACGTCGGTGCCTGGATCCTGGCGCCCATGGCCACCGAGATCGAAATGCAGGCGATCCGCTGGATCGCGCAGTTGATCGGCTACCCCGACACGGCGGGGGGCGTACTCGTCAGCGGCGGCAGCATGGCGAACTTCGTCGGCTTCCTCGTGGCCCGGCACACCAGGGCGGACTGGGCGATCCGCGAACGGGGTCTGCATGCGACCGGGTCACGCGCCCTGCGGGTCTATGCCTCGCGCGAGGTTCACACCTGGCTCCACAAGGCCGCCGACCTGTTCGGACTGGGAACGGAGAACATCCGCTGGATCGACGTGAATGCCGATCGTACCGTCAACCTGAAGGGACTGCGTGACGCCCTGGAGCACGACCGGCGCGCGGGAGAGCTCCCGTTTCTCGTCGTCGGCTCCGCGGGTACGGTCAGCACTGGCGCCGTCGACCCGATCGAAGATCTGCGCGAACTGTGCGACGAGTACGGAGCCTGGTTGCACATCGACGGGGCATACGGGGCGCTGGCGGCGGCCAGCCCGGATTGCCCGGAACCGTTGACCCACCTCGAGCAGGCCGACTCGCTGGCACTGGATCCGCACAAATGGCTCTACGCCCCACTGGAAGCCGGCTGCGCCCTGGTCCGGGATGCCGAGGCGATGCGCGCCACATTCAGCTACCGGCCACCCTACTACAAGATGGACGAGGTCGGCGGTGAACCGACCGTCGACTTGATCGATTACAGCCCCCAGAACTCGCGCGGTTTTCGCGCCCTGAAGGTGTGGCTCTCCATTCGCCAGGTCGGCCGGCAGGGCTACTCACAGATGATCTCGGACGACATGCGCCTGGCGCGCATGCTCTACGAGGCCGCAGCCTCCCAAGACGAACTGGAGGCATTCACCCACAATCTCAGCATTACGACGTTTCGCTATGTGCCCCGCGACTTAAGCGCCACGCCCGAAGCGAGGGAAGCCTACCTCAACGAACTCAACGAGTCGCTCCTGACCACCCTGCAGGAATCCGGCAGGGTCTTCCTCTCCAACGCCGTCGTCGACGGGCGCTACCTCTTGCGTGCCTGTATCGTCAACTTTCGAACCGATGCCGATGACATCGAGGCCATCGTCGACGCGGTCGTCGCGGCCGGCAGGGAGCGCCACGAGTTACTCGGTGACAAGATGAATACCGCGCGGTCGTAACCCCGCCCGTTACAGTCCAGCCTGCCGTCATCGAGATGCTCAGGAAGGCACTGGAAGACGGTCTGCCCAGGGCTGATCCGCATCGGTAAGGCGCGTCGTAGCGGTCGGGGATCACGACGACACCGGCATGACCGCCGGTGTCGAAGCCGCCGGTGGGAGTCGCGGGTTGTTCAGTGCGTCCCGAACACCTTCTTCAGCAATGCCGTCGTCTGCTTGGCGGGATCCTGGCGGATCTTCGCTTCCTCGATAGCAAGATAGTAAAAGATGCCGTCGCTGCCCTTCTCCACCACGTATCCGGTGAGGTCCGCCTTGACGTCCGGCATGTGGGGGATGGACTCGTAACGGCCCATGACACGGTCGTAGGCCTGAACCGCCCCGACCTCCGCCAGGCTCTCCTGCACGATCGGCGCCATCTGGCGTTCGAGTTCGGGTGTCATCTTCCGCTGAAAGTATCGCGTGGCCGCATCGTCCGGTCCGTTGTAGATCCCCTTGACGTCATCCAGGGTCATCTCGGCGATGGCCTGCCAGAACAGTTCCTTCGCCTTCGGCGTGGCGGTCTCCGCGGCCTTGTTGAGCCGCAGTTCCAGATCGTCGAGGGTCGAACTCATCCCCACCCTGCTCAGTGCCGATCGCACCTTGCCGAGGCTCCCGGGTAACGGGATGCGAATGGCCGGGTCGGCGCTGAACCCGTCCGGGCGTCCCACCTTGGTCACGACGGTCTCGGTCCCGACGCGTAGCGCCTCCTTCAATCCGTCGCCGATCTCCGCGGTGGAGAGTGAGCTGGCAGTGTCACTGCCGGAAATTCCGGACTGTTCGATCCAGCGTTTACCCTCCTTGAAGATATCGAACTGCGCCCACCCGACCCCGACGACTGACAGGCCCAGTACGCTCCCGATACCCACCGCAAACCAACGATTCCCGAGCCTCATTCCTCCCCCTGGCGCGTTGCGCCTCCGGTTGATCGGGCGAGTCCACCCCGTAACTCCGTCTACAGACGATGTTAGACCATCAGGCGATTCAAGAGGCCGACCCTTCGGGTTCGAACACGGACATCGACGGCGGCACCGCCACCGCCGCACACCGCTGCGCGATCTCCTCGTAGATCCGCGACGGGTCTTCCTCGTAGCGCCGCGAGAAGTGAAACGGAACGAGGCGGGAAACGCCGGCCTCCGCGGCGATCCCGGCGCAGGCGCGCGTCGTCAGGTGGCCGGTCCGCTCTGCGTACTCGGCGTCCTCCTCGAGAAAGGTGGACTCGCAGAACATCGTATGCGCGTTGTGCGCGAGAGCGACGAGTCTGCGGCGGTTTTCCCCCGTATCGCCGAAATCGGTCGCGTAGACCAGGTTCTTGCCCGGCGTGACGAGTATCAGGTCAGCAGCGAGCGCCGCGACGGATTCAAATCGTCCGTCGGGTAGCTCGATGGGAGCGCCGGGTTCTCCGGCCAGGACGCGACGTTTCAGCGCTCCCAGCCACGGTCCCGGCACGAGTCCCCGAGCCTGAAGGCGGTCCTTGCGTACGTTGATCTGTCGTGACGGTTCGAGGACATAGGCGAGCACCGGCGAACCGTGATCCAGGGTCGTCGCGCGTACTCGAAAATCGGGCTCGACGAGCAATGTCCCGTCCGGAGCCAGCCGCTCGTCGAATGCCTCGCGACCGGGAAGTCCGGCCTGGATCCGGAATCGCAGCAGACAATCGCCGTGCAGCTCGAACACCTCGAAGCGCGGTCCGCGGTCCTCGACCCGGTCCCACAGGACGCCGCGGACGAATCCCTCGATGTTGGCCGCCAGCCCCGGTGGGCCGTAGAGCCGGCAGGCGGGGAACTCACCCATTCTCGAGCGCAGCAGCCAGAGGAAACCCCCGATGTGGTCGAGATGGGTGTGCGTGATGAACACGTCGCTGACCTGGTGGGCGATACGCGCCGGCAGCCGGGACCCCTCGCCGAGATCGAACAGCAGACTGCGCCGCGCGTGACGCAGGCGCACGTGAAGCAGGGAATCCCCGAAAACGCCGTTGACCAGGCAGATGTCGAACGAACCGACCCGGCCCGAAACGACGGGTCCGGCGGCGGTGACCGACGCGGGGCGCGGCGGGAGATCCGGCGGCGGCAGATAGTCGAGTCGCTCGGGCGCGAATGGCGCGCACGTGGCGAGGTCACCGTCGGCGGACCTGCCTGCGTCCCGGACCAGCAGCGTTGCCTTACGCGAAGGACCTGTCGCCGGGACCCGGACGCGCAGGATGCCGTCCACCAGCGCCTGGACCTCGCCCATGGCCAGGGTGCGATCGCCTCTCAGCAGCGCGATCTGTCTTCCGGTCCAGGCGCCGGTGACGTCCGGTGGGGGCGGTGTTCCGATGATCCGACTCGCGTCGAACGGGAACTCCCGCTCCCCCGCGCCGGCCAGGTACGCCTCCCACAACGCGGTTCGCGCCCTCGCCCGGATGCGTTTGCCCGGCCGGTGCGCCGCCGGGGCCGCGTGGACGGCTACCGCCTCGACCGGCAACGCGCCGAGTTCCCCGGACAGCGGCATGGAGCCACCCTCGTGGCACAGCACCAGCACCACCTCGATACCGGCCGCCTCCACGAGGCCGGAGAGCAGTTCCGAGCCCACGACGCCCCGGACGACCCCTGGCCCGTCGACCAGCAGCGTCCCGGGCGGGTCACGCCGCGCCAACCGCGCGACCGCGGACACCAGCGGCAGGCGGAAACGTCCAGCGTTCAGGGAGCAGAGCGCCTCTAACCCTTCCAGGGACCAGCCCTTCCCATCCCAGCGACCCAGGCAGACCGCACCCGGGACGCCGAAACGGGGCGAGCCCGGATCGGCGCCGAGACATCGACAGGTGCGTCCCGCCCGGTACAGCGTTTCGGACAAGCCGCAGGCGAGGGTCGACTTGCCGGTTCCCGGCTGGCCCAGCAGCAGTACGCGGCAATCACTGCCGAACACGGCCTCGACGATCGCGTTGGGCTCGGCGGGTATCGGACCCCTAGGGAGTTTTCGCATCACGCCTCGATGATGCGACGGACGGAAGACTTTGGAAAGGGCGATTCAGCCGATCAGGCCCGCGTCACATCATCCTGCCTGGGCGTTCTGTAGATACCGGTCGAAGAAGAAGCGATACAGGTCTGTTCTCGTGACGATGCCGAGCGCATAGGCCTGCGACTCAGATGTCCAGCATCAGCTTGAGCGGCTTGCGCATACCGGCCATCTTACAGGCCTGCTGGGCGTAGCCGCCCGGAAACAGGCGGTACAGGTAGCGCCGCGTGCCCTTTTCCTTTCCCCACCGATGCGCCATGTGCTTGAGTACCGTGCGTGCCTCGGGAACACGTTGATCGCGCTCGAAATAGCTGCGGACGTAGTGAACGATATCGAGTCGCTCCGGTGACAGCTCCAGTCCGACCTCCACGGCCAGGGGCCCGATCAGGCCGGGGTGCCAGTCGCCGGTGTCGATGAAATATCCTTCCTCGTCGCGGGCCACCGCTTCCAGCGGTATGTCATCGGGGGTACCGACCGAAGGGGCTTGCAGCATCGCTGTGTCCTGTCTGTTCCACTTATTCAGAAGCATCCTATCTGCGCCAGACTGATTGGACAAGCGAGATTTATTTGACAAATATATCGCTATTTTCGATATAAAGGCAAAGAGATACGCGATGGATATCGAGCAGGCCCGCACCTTTCTGGCCATCAGCGCCCACGGCAGCTTCCTGGAGGCCGCCGGCCGGCTGCACGTGACACAGTCCACGGTGAGCGCACGCATCCGGAACCTGGAAACCGAGCTCGGGGCGAGGCTGTTCGTGCGCAATCGTGCCGGGGCGAGCCTGACGCAGGCGGGACGGCGTTTCCTGCAACATGCAAAGACGCTGGTCCTGACCGTCGAGCAGGCCCGCCACGACGTCGGCCTGCCGAGCCGCTATCGCGCCAGTATCCGGGTCGGCGGCCGTATCGCGCTATGGGAGGGTCTGCTGCCGCGCTGGGTCGGCTGGATGCGACGTACCGCACCGGACGTCTCCATCCAGAGCGAAATCGGCTTCGAGGAGGTCCTGATGCGGCGCCTGATCGAAGGAACGCTGGACATCGCACTGATGTATACCCCGAGCCATGCACCGGGCCTGGTGGTGGAGCACCTGTTCGACGAAACCCTGGTCCTGGTCAGCTCGAAGCCGGACACCCGCTGGCCCGGCGATGACTACATCTACGTGGAGTGGGGCCCCGGGTTCTACGCCAGACACCGGGAGTACTATCCGGACCTGGAACGCCCGGCACAGGTGGTCAATATCGGCTGGCTCGGCGTTCAGCTCATCCTGACCAACGGAGGCTCCTGCTTCCTGCCGATTCGCATGGCCCGGCCCCTGATCGACAGCGGAAGCCTTTTTCAGGTCGCCGATGGACCGGAGTTCCCCCACCCCACCTACATGGTGTTCCCCCGCCAGTCCGACAGCGAGACGCTGCAGCGGGCGTTGATGGGGTTGCGCGACCTGGGACGCGAGGAGCAGGCCGGTGGTTGATCCGCCAGGCGGTTATCCGCCATCGCTCGGCGCACCGGTGTCACACTTGGGGCACTCCAGCTCGTAACCGAGCATGGCGGTTCGTCCCGCTTCGCTCGTCACCCAGGGCCGGTTGAACCAGGGGGGGAGGTGGCGAACGTGCTGGAAATGACCGCAGGCGAGCTCGGCCACCCAGTGTCTTTCTTCGTCCAGGTGATAGCCGACAATGCACTGTTTCATCGCAGCGTCTTAGTTCGGGACCGCGCAGCGATTCTCCGATCCCGTGTCTAGTTCCGAGGCACACCGATCCAGGCCCATCTCGAACTGCCCGTCATCCAGCAACTGCCTCAGAGCGCCCGGAGTGGCGCACTGCGCGGCCCGAACCGCAAGGGCGCGCATATCGGTCGAGGTAGCGCGGCGAACCGCCCACTTCACCCGCGGCAGGGCTGCCGAATTCATGCTGAGGCCATCGACGCCCATCCCGAGTAACAGCAAAGCCATCACGGGTTCGCCGGCGATCTCGCCGCACACGGTCACCGTCCTGCCGGCGCCATGCGCCGAATCCACCACCTGTTGCAGCGCCTGCAGGAGTGCCGGATGGGCCGGGTCGAGGCGGGCGGAGACTCGCGGATTGTTGCGGTCCGTCGCCAGTAGATATTGCGCCAGGTCGTTGGTACCAACGGAAAGAAAATCCGCACCTTGGGCCAGAGACCCGGCCTGGTGGACGGCCGCGGGCACCTCGATCATGACGCCCATGGGGGCGCGCGATGCCACAATACCCTCATTGGCCAGTTGCCGCCTGGCCTGATCGAGCAGGTCCTGCGCCTGTTCGAGCTCATCGAGGCCACTGATCATCGGCAGGAGCAGGCGCAGATTGCCCAGGCCAAGATCGGCCCGCAGCATGGCCCGCAACTGGGTCAGGAAGATGTCGGGGTGGTCGAGCAGGAACCGTATGCCCCGCCAGCCGAGGGCCGGATTGGGGCCGGCCTCGTCGAGGTAGGGTAGTAGCTTGTCGCCCCCGGCGTCCAGCAATCGCAGCGTAACGGGCAGGGGTGCCATCGCCTCCAACGCCTGTCGATAGAGGTTGAACTGCTCCCGCTCGCTGGGAAAGCGGTCGAACAGCATGAACGGAAGCTCGGAGCGAAACAGCCCGATGCCGGCGGAACCTGCAGCCGCCGCCGGCTCGAAATCGGCACTGAGCCCCGCATTGATGAACAGTGCAACCTCGACGCCGTCCTCCGTCACGGCATCGAGGTTGCGAACCGATTCCATGGCCTGATCGCGGGTTCGCTGATTTTCGATGGAAGCCTCATAGACGTGCCGCATTGTCGCGCTCGGCCGTAGATGCACGTGTCCGGCAGTGCCGTCCACCACCAGTTCCTGGCCGTCCAGGTTTTCCAGCGGCAGATCACCAATCCCCATCACGGCCGGGATGCCAAGGCTGCGGGCGAGGATAGCGGCGTGGGACAGTGAGGAGCCCTCACCGGAGACGATCCCGACCAACCGATCCTGATGGGCCTGGCCGATATCAATGGCGCTGACGCATTGCCCCACGAGTATGGTGGCATCCCAATCTCCAGGGGCGTCACCGGGCTCACCCAGCAGGCGGGCGAGGATGCGCCCACCGAGAGCCCGGATATCCGTTGCCCGTTCCCGCAGATACGGATCCTCCAACGCGTCGAAACGTTTCGCATAGGCCTCCATGGTCCGATGCACGGCGCCCGGCGCCCAGTTACCCTTTCGCACCAGGGACAGGGCGGTTTCCATGAGTTCGGGGCTGTCGAGCATCAGCGTATAGGCGTCGAACAGCGCCCGGTCGGCCGCAGGCAGCGACTCGCTCAAGCCGGCTGTGAGCGCGACCGTTTCCGCCCTGACCTCGGAAATCGCGGTACGCAACCGGGCTTCCTCGGCCGGCGGGTCGTCCGTCATACGATACGCAACCCTGTTGAACTCGTTCGCGCCGGACACGACCGCCGCATGTCCGATGGCGATCCCCGGCGCCCCGGCCAGCCCTTCGATCCGTTGGGGCGGGGTATCGCCCGGCTGGCATGCCCGGCACCATTCGCCACTCGCCTTGGCACAGGCGATGGCACTGCCCAGTTGCGCGGCGAGGGTGGTAAGAAACGCCTCGTCTGTGTCATCGAAACGCCGTGGCTCGCGCTGACGAACCAGCAACACCCCCTGAACCTGTGCCCGGTGGATGACAGGAACACCAAGGAAGCCGTGATAGTGTTCGGCGCCAGCTTGCTGCAGGAAATCCTGATCGAGCTCCGGGGGCACCCGGTCCAGGTTCAACGGCCGGCGGTCCTCGGCAACCCGGCCGATCAGCCCCTTACCGAAACCGCAATGCAGCGTTCCGACGACGCGTGACGAGAGGCCGTCGGTGGCGGCAACGACATGTTGGCGACTGAGCGGGTCCGTGAAGTAGACGGTGCAGACGTCGGCTTCGAATACTTCACGGGTACGGTGCACCAACACGCGCAGGCCGCTTTCCAGATCCGATGCCGCATCGACCTCGCGAACGATACGGGTAAGCTCGGCGAGGCGTCGGCGGGATTTGGAGCCTATACCGGACATGTCGCGACAGGGCCGTTCAATGCTCGCCCTTGGTGCGCAGCAATCCGGCGAGACGATTACCTTGCTTCTGCGGCCCGCCCCTGGGGAACAACCCGTGCAGGTAGCGGTTACTGCCCTTCTCGGCATTCCAGACATCTCGGAAATGCCGCACCATGTTCCGCACGGAGGCTTGCGTACCGTGCTCTGCATAGTACCCGCGAAGGAACCGGATCACCTCCCAGCGCTCGGCGTTGAGTTCGAGGCCTTCGAGACCCGCCTGGGCCCTGACGAACCCCTCCGACCAGTCACCTGGATCGACCAGATATCCCTCGCTGTCCGTCAGAACCTCACGGTCTCCCGCCTGGATGCGCCGCATGGTCATCCCGGGATAGGCGTTGCTGCCGGCGGGAAACTCGCCGGGCATTCCCCCGGAATCGTTTCCGGACTGGGTTATCGCCCAGAGATCAACCAGGATGTCGCCGTCCAGGCGACCGTGGTAGCGCTCGACACCGGAGACGAGGACCTTGCCGCTGGCCGGAGGCTCCATGAAGCGGGCAACCCCGTCGCGGTCGGTTAAAACGGGCCCTTTTTCTGAGTCGTCCGCGTCCATCCTGAGCACGACCGGCGTCCGTTTCAGGGGTTCCTTGGTGACTTTCATGAGTAGTTTTACGGTGATCATGACTGCATCTCGTCTCTTTCTGCCGTAACGCACGAGGAATGGGGCGTCGCCCCTAGCGCGGTGTCGTTGACAGATGAAATTCTGAACCCGGCCCGGTGCAACCGATATTCAGGGCGGCAGGCTCAGCATAACCCGGCCTTTCTATCAAAGACAAACGATATTTATTGGCTGTTAATATCTATTATTTCGATATTATGAAACGAACCCCGCTACCTGAATCAGGGCATCGACCGGTTTTCGTCTGCGGCCCGGTGTGCCGCCCGAGTTGCTATGCTCTGTTGAGTGGAAAACCCCAAACGACGCGCTTTGCTACGAATATGGGGCACAATCGTTCTCGGCGCCCTGACGGATCGCACTCGCACCCGTCCAGCCGGGGAACCGCTGGTAAACGGTCGCTCGATGCCTGCACAACCTCCCGGCAAACACCCGATCACTGTGTTCCTCTGCGGCGACGTGATGACCGGCCGGGGCATCGATCAGATACTCCCCCACCCCAACGATCCCGAACTTTACGAACCCTACGTCCGCTCGGCACTGCGATACGTGGAATTGGCCGAGGCGAAAAACGGACCGGTGGAGAAACCGGTCGACTTTGTCTACATCTGGGGTGATGCCATCGCGGATTTGGATCGTGTCCGGCCGGACTTACGGATCGTCAATCTGGAAACCGCGGTGACCTCGCACGGTGCCCCCGAGCTGAAGGGCATCAACTACCGCATGCACCCCAAGAATGTCCCAGTCCTCACTGCCGCCGGGATCGACTGCGCCGTACTGGCCAACAACCATGTTCTGGACTGGGGCGAGGCGGGCCTACTCGAAACGTTGAAGACACTGAAGGCGGCCGGTATCTCGACAGCCGGCGCTGGCGAGAACTACGCAGAAGCCGCCGGCCCGGCCGGATTATGGACGAGTACCGGGACCCGGGTACTCGTCTTCTCGTTTGGTGTCGCCACAAGCGGCATCCCGCCCCACTGGGCCGCGCGCTATGACCGACCGGGCGTTGCCTTCCTCGAGGACCTCTCCGGGGAAACGCTGCAATGGATCGTAAATCGGGTGAAGGGGGAGAAACGCGATGGCGACATCGTAATCGTTTCGTTGCACTGGGGCGGAAACTGGGGCTACGAGATTCCGCGGAGGCAGGTCCGGTTCGCGCACCGACTCATCGACGAGGCCGATGTCGACATCGTTCACGGGCACTCCTCGCACCACGTCAAGGGCATCGAAGTCTACCGTAACAAGCTCATTCTTTACGGTTGCGGGGACTTTCTCAGCGATTACGAAGGCATCGAGGGCCATGAACCTTTCCGCGACGATCTGGGCCTGATGTACTTCGCCACCCTCGATTCCGCCGACGGGAAGCTGGTACGCCTGGAGATGAGTCCGACCCGTCTTGAACGGTTACGGATCAACCGCGCCTCGGACAAAGAAGCGCGATGGCTTATGGATCTTCTCAATCGCGAAGGCCAGCAGTTCGGAACGGAGGTGTCGGGCAATATGGAGAATGTGTTTGAACTGCGTTGGAGCGTGAACTGATTTCGATTCTTGACTGTTGGTAAGGAGTCGACGTCAACTTTCCGAGAAAACGGGGTGAAACTCTATCGTCTACTTTTTGGACGAAGGCCGCAGCCAGGTCCAAAGACCGCTTCCGACCCACGTCATTCGAGTTCGCGGTCGCGAACGAGCGTTGTGCCGCGAGAGCTGTCGTTCAGATATTAGTGGATGACATGCAGCAGCCTGTCAGAAAACGAGGTTGAAGTCTCGGATGCGGCGTATCAAATTGAAGCTTGGGGAAACGAATGAGGTAAGATCAGAGAAGGCGGGCGCTGCGGGGACGAACCCGGGCAGCGCCCTATTTTTATATGCGCCTGACGAAGCATGCTTCGTGCAGACGGGACCCATCCGCGCCATTTAAACTGACTGCGCCGCAACGCCAAGCCGTGGCCAGGTCGTGATTTTGGAAGCGCAAGGGAATCTGGCGACCCCTTGAACCCGCCGCCCGCAAACCACACAGACGGCCATCAGCAGTCGGGAAAAAATGTGGGACGCGCGACACACACGAAAACCCAGATTGTTGTTGCGCTTGTCTGGGTCGTTGTTGTTGCGATAGCCGAGGCGCGCGTTACCCTGGGTATTGTTCCAGGAGCCGCCGCGCACAACACGCCGCTCGTTCAACGGATAGCCCCACCGTTCCGAAGACCGGCCTGATCAGTATGGTCGCGAACAGCGAAAAGCGCAAAATAAATCGAGCGCGCTGCGCGCGCTGGCGGTCGCTGCGCTCCCTGTCAGTGAACAGCGGTCAAATGGGGGACGCGCGACACA
>JAJDOJ010000001.1 GCA_022340215.1 Gammaproteobacteria bacterium | reverse complement strand
GATGAGGCGAGTTTCCCGCCGTTCAGCGCCAAGCTGCGGGAAAAGGGCCAAGCCGAATGGAAACGCCGGCAGGCATTCCAGGCGATCCGACTGTACCGTCGGACTGTGTCGGAGACAGGACGTCACGATCAGAAGCTGAACCGTCGGTCCGTTTCCTCGCCTCAGGATATCGGTTCCAAGGAGCCGGCCCGGTTGGACCGCAGCGGTGGCGGTGTGAAATACCAGGGGAAAAAAAAGCAGGGTGGCTCGTACTCGACACAAACGCTGAACAACGATACATCGGTCGACGGTTTCGGCAGGGAAATGCCGTCAACCTCAGGACGTCATGGAGCGGCGCCATCCGCAGCAATAACCACCCATCGTCAAGGCCCAAGTGGCGGCCTTGACGAGTGGGAATCTCGGGCGATGGACCCTCAACCTGATCGGCAACCTTCCGGCCCGACAGAATCACGTACCCACCGTGCTCTGGCTCGTTCGGTTTCCCGGTATCCTGCCAGGACCGACGTCTCCGCATCGGAGGATTCGCGCGTTAACGACACGGGCCGTACCGGCCAGAGCTGGATCGCGGTTTACGAGCAACTGGAGACGGCCATCAAGGTCAGACACTACTCGCCGAAAACGCTGAAGTCCTACAGGTCATGGGCGAGAAAGTTTCAGGGCTTTACGCGGAGCAAAGCGCCGGGCGAGCTGTCCGCCGAGGACGTCAAGGCGTTTCTCAGCTTTCTCGCCGTCGAGAAGCAGGTATCCGCATCGACCCAGAATCAGGCATTCAATGCGCTGTTGTTCCTGTTCCGGCATGTACTGCAGAAGGAGTTCGGCAAGGTCGAAGGCGTGGTCCGCGCCAAGAAGCGGCCGTACATTCCGGTGGTATTGTCACGAAAGGAGGTCGATGGTCTGATCGCCTGCATCGAGCCCCCTTACGATCTCGTCGCCAAGCTCCTGTACGGCTGCGGCTTACGCCTGTTCGAGTGCCTGCAGTTGCGTGTGCAGGACATCAATATGGAACTGATGGTGCTGACGGTGCATGACGGCAAGGGCAAGAAGGATCGCACGGTCCCGCTGCCCCGGACGCTGCTCGCGGACATCGAACGGCAGCTGGAACTCGCGGCACAGGTCCACCGCGAGGACCTGGCAAGCGGTTATGCCGGCACATTTCTGCCGAAGGCATTGGGCACCAAGTACAGGAACGCGGCCAGGGAATTGGTGTGGCAATGGTTGTTTTCCGCGAAGACCCTGACCGTTGTGCCCGATACAAAGGAGCGCCGACGTTTCCACTTGCACGAATCTCATGTACAGAAGGCGATCAAACGGGCCGTGCAGCAGTCCGGGATCAGAAAGCGGGCCAGTGCGCACACCCTGCGGCACAGTTATGCCAGCCATCTGCTGCAGGCTAACTTCGACATCCGCACCATTCAGAAGCTGCTGGGACACAGCGACGTCAGGACGACGATGATCTACACGCACACGCTTCCGAGCACCACGGTCAAAGAGGCCAGGAGCCCGCTGGATTTCGACCATCAATCGCCTGGTGGATAGGGTGACAATACCGGCCAGCGCCGATCCGGAGTCCAGACCCAATCCATAATACTTTACATAATATAGATTATGCGAACCTTTCGGCGGCCACCCGGGCGGTTCTTCGTCCGCCCGGCATTGATGCTACTCCTTGGTTTCGCCCGAGTTTGGAGGAACGTCAGTTGCATCGAGGGTCATTTACTCACCCCGGGTACGGGGATATTCTATGCGAAACGACGATAACGAAGACCAGCAGCCGAATCGCGACCGAGTCGCGGACTACCCCAGGAGAACGTACTTCATGTTGACCTACGACGAACTCAATCAGCAAAACCACAAGATCACCGAACTGTCGAATGTGCTGGTCTATCTGTTTCAGGATCGCAGCATGTGCGACTCCGAGACCACCTGTGATCTGTTCTTCAATTTCATGGGTAAGGTCGATCAGCATCTGGCCGATGTCGACCACCTGTACCACGGGCTGCTGTCCGACGAACGCAAGGACGTCAACAACACAGCCAACATGTTCATGTCCGGCGAACAGGAACTGAAGAAGATCATCTCGCAATACATGAAACGCTGGTGCAACAAGGGCAAGCACGAACTCCGGATCAGGGACCATCAGGAATTCGTGCAAGACACCCAGGAGGTTTTTGACATGGTGCTGGCCCGCATCCAGGACGAGACGGAAAGGCTGTACCCTCTGGTTCGCGAGATCCGCGGTGACGAACGCGTTGCCGCCTGAGGCGGCAACGGATTTTGACTCGCGCTACACCGATGCGATCATGATTCGCCGATACCGCAAAAACCATGCGAATCCTCAGGCACGCCGGTTACGCCGTACTCTACGGGCTGCTCGGCAGCTTCCTCGTCCTGGTCGGCGGTTACGCGTATCTGTTGGAATCGCGCCCTGACCTCGAGGTCTGGCATCGGGCCGAGCTGGACGAGGAGTTCACGACGGAGCGCGCTGCCGACATCCCCAAGGACTGGAACCGCACCTTCGAGTTCATCCCCGAGCGGCCCGTCGGCGGGATCCTCCTGCTGCACGGTCTGTCCGATTCCCCTTACGGCCTGAGGTCCTGGAGGGAAATGCTCTTCGACCTGGGATTCCATGTGGTCGGGCTGCGCCTGCCCGGTCACGGCACTTCGCCGTCGGGTCTGCTCGATGTGACCTGGCAGGACTGGGTCGAAGCGGTGCGACTCGCGGCACGGCATATCGAAGACCGTATCGGACCGGACCTGCCGTCGGTCTGGTGCTGTTCTCGCCCGCCATCGGGGTGGCGGGTGTGGCGGCCCTAATGCAGGAGACCAGATCTTCCGCTTGACCCGGAACATCACAAACCGCCTGGGTAGACTGGCGAACGGAGGTCAGATTGCGGATTTTCCGACTGCCCTTCCCTCCCGACGATCCTGTCTACGGCTCGGAGCCGCAGGGGAAGATCGATGAGCCCTGGATCCCGCTGGGCCGCATGGACGTTCGGGGCGAGCGAGGCCTGTTGCTGTTTCCGGACAGCTATTTCATGCGCCTGCGTTACAATCCCTTCCACGCTTACACGCTGGACAGGGTTCGGGGCTTTGTCGGTAGCGGTGCGTCGCCAGCCAACCCGGGAGTTGTGGAATGAGTCCGGACCACAAACAGACCGGCCGGACCTATCCAAGTTGATGTTCCTCGCGACGTTCGTCACCGTTTCGCTCGGTATCGCATTCCATTTAGGCGATTGCCGGAAAATGGCATACTAGGAGCCTGTCGGCTTTAGGAACAATCTACTGCGCTGATGGGAGACCGACCAAAAAATCCCCGATTCCTCGTTGCGTAGGCCCACTATGCGCCTCGAAATCGTGAACTTTTTGTCTCGCTCTCCCGCCATGCTCGCTACGATCGCCTAAATCCGACAGGCTCCTAGATCGCGCCGGATCTTCGTTCGTCATCAAGGCGCGACAACAGGCGCATAGTCGAACTATGTCACTGTTGTCGCAACACAGAGGACGGACGAAGAGATATGCAGGATGGTATGTCATTTGACAGAAATCGCCTTAGTTCGTCTCGAGGCGTATACGGCCGACAAAATGACCGGCTCGACTGCGGTAGAATCCTCCCCATCCGGCAAAACCATTGCATTCGAGCACCCATGGCGGAAACCCGACAACAGAACTCGCAGGAACGCGGTCGCCTGATCGAAGGACTGCAGAGGATTCTTCCAGCGACGTCGATCCTGCACGACTCCGAAGACCTGCGGCCTTACGAGTGCGACGGTCTGTCGGCCTATCGCAGGATCCCCATGGCGGTCGCCCTGCCGGACTCGGTGGAACAGGTGCAGGAGATCATGCGGCTCTGCAGTGCCCTGGCGGTGCCGGTCGTTGCGCGCGGCGCCGGCACCGGGCTCTCCGGGGGCGCCCTCCCCTACGAACACGGCCTACTCCTCAGCCTGGCAAAGTTCACCGAAATCATCGATATCGACCCCGCCCGGCGCACCGCACGGGTTCAGCCCGGCGTGCGCAATCTCGCCATCACCCAGGCCGCCGATCCCTACGGGTTTTACTATGCACCCGATCCTTCCTCGCAGATCGCCTGCACCATCGGTGGCAACGTGGCGGAGAACGCCGGCGGGGTGCACTGCCTGAAATATGGTCTGACGGTGCACAACATCCAGCGTCTCAAGGTCGTTACGGTCGATGGAGACTGCCTGACGATCGGAGGCGACGGGCCCGACGCGCCGGGCTACGATCTTCTCGCCCTGATGACTGGATCGGAGGGCATGCTCGGCGTCATCGTCGAGGTCACCGTTAAGCTGCTGCCGAAGCCCGAACGCGCCCAGGTCGTCCTGGCCGCCTTCGATAACGTGGTCAAGGCCGGTGCCGCGGTCGGGGACATCATCGCGGCAGGCATCATCCCGGCGGGACTCGAAATGATGGATACACTCGCGATCCGCGCCGCCGAGGACTTCGTGCATGCCGGGTATCCCACCGACGCCGCCGCCATCCTGCTCTGCGAACTCGACGGCGCCAACGCGGAGGTGTCCGAACAGATCGTGCGCGTACGCGAGATCCTGAGGCAGGCCGGCGCCATCGAGCTTCGCACGGCACGCGACGAGACCGAAAGGCTGGGCTTCTGGAAGGGAAGAAAGGCCGCCTTTCCCGCCGTGGGTCGAATCTCACCCGACTACTACTGCATGGACGGGACGATCCCGCGCAGGCGTCTGCCGGAGGTGCTCGAGGCAATATCCGATCTATCCGGCTCGTACGATCTGCCGGTGGCCAACGTCTTCCACGCGGGGGATGGCAATCTGCATCCGCTGATACTCTACGACGCCAACCGGCCGGGCGAACTGGAGCGAACCGAGGAATTCGGCGGCAAGATCCTGGAACTGTGTGTTTCGGTGGGGGGCACGATCACAGGAGAGCACGGTGTCGGCATGGAGAAGATCAACCAGATGTGCGTGCAGTTCGCCTCCGCCGAACTCGATCAGTTCCACGCCGTAAAAGGGGCGTTCGATCCAGCCGGCCTGCTCAATCCCGGCAAGGCGGTGCCTACCCTGCACCGCTGCGCGGAATTCGGTGCCATGCACGTCCATCACGGCGAGCTGCCGTTCCCCGATCTGGAACGCTTCTGACACCCGCGAAATGGAACCACGCGATAACACCGAGCAGCTTGCGGTACGGGTCCGGTCCGCCCTTGATCGCCGAAAGCCCCTATGTATCCGCGGCGGTGACACCAAGGTGTTTTACGGGCGCACACCGAGCGGCGATCCCGTGGACACGCGTGAGCACAGCGGGATCGTCAACTACGAACCGACGGAACTCGTCGTCACCGCGCTCAGCGGCACTCCTCTGGACGCGATCGAGGAAACGCTGGCCTCGCAGAACCAGATCCTGCCTTTCGAGCCCCCGCATTTCGGTGAGGGAGCCACGATCGGGGGGACGATAGCCTGCAATCTTTCCGGACCACGAAGGGCGCGGAGCGGTGCAGCGCGGGACTTCATCCTGGGATGCCGGACGATCAACGGAAAGGGAGACGTACTTCGATTCGGTGGTCAGGTCATGAAGAATGTCGCGGGATACGATGTCTCGCGATTGATGTGCGGGGCACTCGGCACCCTTGGCCTGCTGCTCGAGGTGTCTCTGAAGGTCCTGCCACGACCCGAAACCGAGGAGACCCTGCGACTCGCGGCCACGGCCGTGCAGGCACTGGAACATATGCAGCTCTGGGGACGTCGCGCGCTACCGATATCGGCCACCTGCCAGATGAACGGCAGCCTGTACGTCAGGTTGTCCGGGACCGGCAATGCCGTCACAGCGGCACGCGAACAGATCGGCGGCGAACCCCTGGAGCAGGCCGGCAACTTCTGGGAGGCATTGCGGGAACACCGCGTCGCGGCACTCTCGAGCGACAGCCCCTTGTGGCGACTCTCCGTCGCCCCGGACTCCCCTCCCTTGACGCTCCCCGGCGAATGGGTCTACGAATGGGACGGAGCCCTGCGGTGGCTTTCCTCCGACCTCCCCCTCAAACAGGTGAGGGAATCGGCGGCCGCCGCCGGCGGGCACGCGACGCTGTTCCGCAACGCGCCAGACCACGATGAGGTATTTCATCCCTTGAGCGACGGTCTGATGCAGGTGCACCGAAGACTGAAACAGGCCTTCGACCCGGCCGGGATTTTCAATCCCGGGCGCATGTACGCAGACCTCTGACGGGCCAGAGGCGACGGACCCATGCAGACGCAGATCTCATCCCCGTTCCGCGATACACCGCAAGGCCGCGAGGCGGATTCCATCCTGCGTTCCTGCGTACATTGCGGATTCTGTACCGCCACCTGCCCCACCTACCAGTTGCTCGGTGACGAACTCGACGGCCCGCGGGGACGCATCTATCTGATCAAGCAGATGTTCGAAGGGCAACCGGTCACCCGCAAGACCCGACAGCATCTGGATCGTTGTCTCACCTGCCGGTCCTGCGAGACCACCTGCCCCTCGGGGGTCCGCTACGGTCGTCTCCTGGACCTGGGACGCGAACGCATCGAGACAGCGGCGCCCCGCAATCCGCTGTCCCGGGCGCAGCGGTTCATGCTGCGAAAACTGTTCCCCTACCCTGCCCGGGTCGCGCCGTTGCTCCGCCTGGCCCGGATGCTGGCGCCCGTCCTACCCGCCGGATTGAGAAGACAGGTTCCCGAACCACAACCGGATCTGGAACGGATCGTGCATCCACATCCACGGCGCATGCTGGTACTGGAGGGATGCGTGCAGAGCGTGGCGACGCCACGAACCAACGCTGCCGCCGCGCGCATCCTGGATCGCCTCGGGATACAGCTCGATTCGACGCCGCAAGCCGGCTGTTGCGGTGCCGTGAGTCACCACCTGTCCGCGACCGAAGAGGCCCTCGGATTTTTTCGCCGAAACATCGATGCCTGGTGGCCCCACGTGGAGCAGGGCGCCGAGGCGATTGTCATCACTGCGTCCGGCTGCGGGACCGTCGTCAAGGAGTATGGCAGCCTGTTGAAACACGATCCGGTCTATCGTGACAAGGCGAATCGCATCAGCGAGCTTGCGATGGATATCGCCGAGGTATTGAACAAGGAAGGTTTGCCGACACAAAGAACGGTCTCCGACGGGCAGCGTGTCGCGTTTCACAGCCCCTGTACGCTGCAGCACGGCCAGCAATTGAACGGAGTCGTGGAAGATATTCTGCAACGTGCGGGTTTCACCCTGACCGCAGTGCCGGACGCACATCTGTGCTGCGGCTCCGCGGGCACCTACTCCATCCTGCAGCCGGAACTGTCTGCCAGGCTGCGGGCAAACAAGCTTCGGGCGCTGGAGGGTGACACGCCCGAGGCGATTGCGACCGCGAATGTCGGCTGCCAGATGCACCTGGCCAGCGAAAGCACGGTTCCCGTCAGACACTGGATCGAATTGGTCGACGAGGCGACGACGGGATAGGAAGCAGGCAACTCAACAGTCGGTATCGCCTTAGGCGATACCGACTGTCATTTTTTTCAGGTGCGGGCGTCTGCCTTCTGTCGCCAGACGGGATGGGAAAATATCTGAAACGCGCGCCGGGGCATATTCAACAGCCGGTAGAGGTACAGCGCCGGCAGCATCCAGGGGCTTGTGACGGTGTATTTCCACCGCATGTAAACCGAAGAGGGAAACACGACGTATTTCATCAGCTTGATGCGGGTCGGCCAGGATTCGAGCAGTTTACTGACCACTCGCCTCGTCGACGCCTTGGAGAAAGCGGTTACCGAGAAGAACGCCGCCTCTTCCGCGGTATAGTCGCTCGCCGAAACCTGTTTTCTCAATCTGTCCACCACGTCTCGCGGAACCGGCACACCCAGGTCATCCGCCAGGTAACCGAGGCAGGCGAGCAGCGGCATGGTCAGATGTCCCCGGGCAGCTTTCTCGAGCAGGAGTTCGTAATCCAGAACGCCACTGTTCTGCACCAGAAACGCCGCGTCACAGATCCAGCGAAAGTTTCGGCTGCCGCCTGCATACGAGGCATGGCCGCAGGTGTGCAGCAATTGGTCGACCGGGGAGGGCACCATTGCCTGGATATCGGCTATCTGAACCGGCACGCTGCGCAACCAGATCCCTCCCCGGTCCAGCCTGAAATACGGATTGCGGAATAGCCGCGTGTGGAGACCAATGGCAAGACCGCTTTCGTGAATAAAAACCCGGTGGTGTCGGTCTTCCTCGCAAGTTGATGCGGAGAGACCTTTGTCTTCCAGGGCACCGCATGCCGCCGGTAGTCCCGGCCTCGTTACAAGCAGGTCGATCGCATGATTGTATCGTGCAGTCGGGTCGGGGTAAGCGGTGTTGGCGACGGCGCAGGCCTTCATGGTGAGTGCCTTTACCCCGTGCGCGCGCATCGTATTCAGTATGTCTCGGTAGACCTCATAATAGATCTTGTTGCGCAACTGCTCCCGTAAATGGGCGACCCGAAGGTGGGCCCTCAAGTCCGGCCCCGTTTCGAACGCCCTGTTTCTAACCGAAAAGTCGACCAGAGGAAGCAGTCCTTTCAGGCGGGATCTATCCAGATGGATGGCTTCGACAGGATCGCCTACGTCCTCACACCATTCCCGCCAGTATCGACCGGCATCTTCCCCCTGGGAGAGGCACGCCCGAAGCAGGGATGACTGCACACGGTCCGGCATGCGTTCCGCGAAGGCGGAGAGCAGTATGGATTTCTCCCTGGCAATCCCTGCCGATCCCATTTGACGTCCCATCATCGTTCCAATATTGATATCCGTAGTTCCATCTCTGTGCGCTCGAACGGCCTCTCCTGATCAAACCCTTTGTCCCTGTCTGGCCAGGGAAGATTGTGCGAGCTGCAACAGCTCGGCCTGATCTACCTTGGGCCTGTTGTGACTCCGGTTGTCGTTGTGAATCCGCCTCAGTATAAACACCTCCGGCAGGACCTCCTTTTCGATCGACAGTGCCGCTGCGCGCATGAACCAGTCCTCCTCGCTGCGATGTGCGAGATAGGTATCGAACGGACCGACGGCGTCGAATACCGATCTACGAATCAACATGGTCGTCAGCGAACCCGGGCGAGGCCGGGCAAATGGGTGTCCGTTGAACATCTTCGGCTGAAAAGATTCTCCGTCGTTCTATTCCCGCCGGTTCAATGGACTACGAGGATGGGACTGGCCGGGTCGATTGCATCGATCCCCGGCTCTTCAAACGTTCGACGACGAGCCTCAACTGTTCTTCCCGACCTTCGGTCGTGTACCGGAGCAAGCCGAGATTGTTGCCGTGCAGCCTTCGCCAGACCATGACTTCATCAACGATATCCACCACCAGGCCCATCATGTCCGCGCGTGAATACCAGTCCGTATCCTCTCCGATCCTCAACGAGGCATCGAAGCTGCCGACCTTCTTGAACGTCCCGTTGGTGGTCAGAAGGGTCTGACAGACATAGCCCGGACTTGCCTTCATGGACGAATGCTCGCGATATCGCTCCGCCTCGTGCTGCAACTCCGGTATCCAGAAGTTCTGCTGATGGGTGATGCAGATATCGATACGCCGTCCCGAATCAAACCGGTCCATCTGCCGCTGAAGTTTCTCCGGGTGCCAGAGGTCATCGGAATCGAGAAAAGCAATGAACTCCCCGGTTGCAACCTCCAGTCCGCGGTTCCTGGCGGATGCCACACCCGCATGATCCTGTTTTACATATCGGACAGGGTTCGAACAGCGGCGTACAACCCTTTCGGTTCTGTCAGTGGAACCGTCATCGACCACCACGACCTCTATCGTTCGATAGCTCTGCGAGAAAATGCTGTCGAGCGCATTCGCCAGGTATCTTTCGCCGTTGAACACCGGGACGATACAACTGATCAATGGTCTGGATTTCATGCTTGTGCCCGATCAGGCTCCCTCTAGTCTGAGACATTGCGCGTTGGTTTCAGCATCACCGCATTCAGCATGTCTTCCTTTCCGTCGGAGTACATGCGGTAACTCGGATTATTGTGATGCATCCTGCGGTAAGCGAGCACCTCTGGAATCAGGTGAGATTCCGCACCGCTTTTCCTGACCCTCGAAAACCAGTCTGAGTCCTCAGACGTTCGCAATACCTGTACCATCAGGAATCACCCCTAGTAAAACTCCCAGTAACCGGTCACGACGACGATCCGCCTCATGCTTCGGTATACGCTCTGCGTACTGAATTTCCGCGCAATGTGTGCCCCTCGAATCAATCGTAAAAAGGATTCACAGCCCGTGAAACAACCACACGATGCCGTAGCTGTGAGGCTGGATTAGCGGGTCGGGGATCTTTGACTTCATGGTGGAATGTATCTCACTCCCTTGAGATATGAGTCGCGGGATGACGGGCAGATCGGTTTATGCGGCGGTTTGCCTTGCGATCGACCCCGGATCAGCGCTTTCCTTGTCGCGTTCGATCCTACGCCTCAATGCCTCCAAAGCGCGTGAATTATGATGCCATACTTTCGGCGAATTGCCACATTTTTTCTTTATCCTGTCATATAAGGCACGATTTTCGATGTGAGTCACATGGTCCACGTCCGGTCTACTCACTATCGCTCCTTGTGGATTCGTTGCCTTATTCAAGCTAACGAAGCCTAATCCAGACACACCTCGTTCGAGAGACTCGCAGGGATGCGTCGTTTTGTCTTATCCTGCGCTGCTCGGAACCACGTCCATCAGCCACTGGAGTCGTGTATGAGGCCCGCGGATTCCTATCTCCCCTTCGGTCTGGCGATCGCGACCTTGACGAGGACTGTGCTCGGCCTACAGCCGGGGATGGCTTCAAGCCTCCGATCTCCCGGGCCAACACCGGATACGCCCGCCTGGCGGCCGACCCTGGCTATCGGCGGTTGTCGGGAATCAGTCCCGTCCTTGCGACCTGGGACGATCACGACTACGGTGAAAACGACGCCGGCGCCGAGTACCCGATGAAGCAGCAGTCCGAACGGATCTTCCTGGATTTCTTCGGTGTGCCGCCGGGCGCGCCCTCCCACATGCGTCCGGGAATCTATGCGGAATGAACACGGCCCGACGGGGAAAGACCGAGCCCAACCGTTACCGGACAACGGCGCAGAGCTTTCGCGAGGACCATTTCGGTATCGTCGCGATAGACTGGTACCATCCTGACCCGGTTGTCGCGTTGCGGATCATGGGCCTCTCCGGGCCGGTTGCGATGGAACAGACGCTACGGCTCGGCGAACTGTCTCAGCAAAATCAACTCATCACGCAATGATTCATTTTTACAATAGACCCACGAGCCCGTACGGACAGAAGGTACGGATCATGCTGGAGGAATGCGGCCTCCCGTACACAGAGATCGACGCCGGCGATCCGGCCGAGGTCCCAGCCGAAGACTATCTCGCCATCAGTCCGACCGGAGCGGTTCCGGCTATCCACGATACGGATACCGGTATCTCCCTGTTCGAATCCGCGGCGATTCTGCTCTACCTGGCGGAAAAGTCCTCGCGCTTTCTCCCCACCGACCTCGCGTCCCGAACGGTGGTAGTTCAATGGCTGATCTTCGATGCTGCGACAATCGGAACCTCGCTGTTGGGGATCTACCACCTGAGCTATCTTGGCGACGCGGTGCAGCCCGCAATCGAAAACTACCGCAACGACCTGCAGTCTGCCATGGAACTGCTCGACACGACACTCGAGGCAGACGACTGGATCGCGGGCGATTGTTCCATCGCGGACTTCAGCCTGTTCCCCGTCATGGTGAGGGCCGAGGACTTCGCGGAGTTGCCCCTCTCGCGCTATCCGAGCATCGAATCCTGGTTGAAACGGATGGAGCAGCGACCCGGTGTGCGCCGCAGCCTCCTGAAGACGAGCGAATAACCTCACCTCGATTCGCACCAGGGGGCTTCTGTGCGTGGGTGATCATGCCACTTTCTGGAACCGGAAATTTGTTGACTATTTGTCGATAAATTTCGATATCTTTAGAATGCCTGGATGGATTCGGCACCGGCTCGACCGAGCTGATAACCGACCGGGGATGGTCGTAGGCAAAAATGTGTATATGGAAAAGCCCAACGGACATCAGGTCAAACAGGCGAGGTCGGTGAAGATATGAAACATACCCGTCGAAAAGGAGATGTCTCCACTCGGGAGCGCCTGCGTCGTCTGCGGCATATCAACCTGAAACTTTCGATGCTGGATCAGCCGGTCTCGGGTGTCGGCGATGACCCCGAGATACAGGCGATCATCGAAGATCTGATTCTCACTCAACGCCAGCAGCGGGATCTGTTGAGGGACCATCGATGTCCCGCCGATCGTCGCATCGAGGCATTCATACGGGGTTACCTGCAATGTCACGGGGAACGGTGCCCGACGGTGGTGCCCGACGAGACTTTCGTCCTGGACAGGGCGGGTCTGGCCTGCGAGCTTTCGCTTCCCCCCGATGGGCACCATCATCTGTCGGATTTTGTCGAATCGTTCCGAACTCCGCAGGGCGTACTGCACAATCCGCGCAATGATCGTCGGACCACGAAGGGCGTCTTTCACGTCATCGAAGGCGGCCTGCCCGTTCCCGGCGACAAGAAGGAGGTTCCGGTCGTCGCCTTCGCCCGTATGCTCGTGCACGCCCTGAATCCCCCGGCGAACCTGCTGCGCCTGCCGTACACCGCCCGAAACCGGGAACAGGCGGAACTCTGGGTCTCCCTCTACCTGCGCCCGAAGGTCATACCTAAGGTGGCGGAGGTGTCGCCGGAAAAGACGATGGAAACGCGTTTCTTCGCCCCCGGTGCGCTGGTATCGAACCTTGATTTCGTCGAACGGATCTTTGGCAATGCCGGTGACCCGTTTCGCCTGGAGCAAGACGCGGGACTGGACGTCGCTCACTGGTGCGGCACGACGGGCTGCGTCATCCTGGCCCCGCACCTGACCCAACTCACCAAGCGGGAACTCGGATTGCCACCCCGCGCCGAGGCGACCGAGCGCCAGCGTCACGATGGGATGTGCTGGTCGGATGCCGAAGAACGCTACAATGACGGTCAGCCATTCAAACTGGTCTGCCGGGACGAGACCGGTGTCATCTATACGCTGATCGCGGACAACTACTTCGGCTACTCGAAGAAGGAAATCAAGTCGCAGATCAGTTTCTCGGCGAACCTGGTGGGCGGTTGCGAGGAGGAACATGCCGGCGGCGCGATCGCGTTTCCGACCTATAACCTCGGTGAATACTACATCCCCGATCCGCATCTTCCCGCCGAGGGATACACCTTCTCCGAATGCGTCGGACACCTTGGAGAATCGATCGACGTCAAACGCGGGGGTTACGCGATCGACCGCCGCTTTCCCGAGATCATCTACGTGCCGGAACAGGCCCGTTTCGACATAAACCAACGGGCCATCACCTGGCCCCGCGACGGAGGGGAAGAGCAACTCAAGCTGCTCTCGGATCACACCTATGTACTGCCATCCGGTTACAAGATCAGGATGGAAAAACACCCGCATGCACCGACCTGGAGGCTCGTCGGCACCGACGCGGAAGGGACGTTCTGCCACAAGCCTTGCACCGTGTCCGGTGGGGGCAAGTCGGAAATCTCCAAGTCCATCAGTGGCGCGGTGTTCTCCGGCCCGCTCTACATCGGCGACTACGCAAAAAATCTCGACCAGATGGAAAGGATATTCCAGCGCAACTACGCCGACCGGTTTCTGGACCCGACGGTCGTCGATACGCGTTCCCTGCTTAGTAGCCAACGCACCCTGGGATCGGTGATTCGACTGCTGACGCCTTCGGAGAGCGTGTACAATGAGGCGTACAATGCCTGGCTGCGTTCCATTCCGCAGCACATCCTGGCGCTGGTGTTCATGGTGAAGCGCTTTTATCGGCCTGAATGGGGACCGGCCTGGCGCCGCCACTTCAGCGTCGACAGGATCAATGGGCACCCCGGGCACGAATTCAAGTACGAGGGACGCAGGCTGGCGGCGAGTTACCTGCGCATAGGCCTGCAGTGCGACGGATTGTGGCGCACATTCAAGCTCAGGCAGGACTACGTCCCCTCCGACAAGATCCAGATCGAAGACGACATCAGCGTCTCGACGGTGTTGCCGTCCTCGGCCCTGGAGAACCTCAATCCCCGGTATACCAATCCTTCCGTCAAACTGGCGGACAACTGTGAACGGAAACTGTTCCAGCGTCCCGACGATGTCGTGGACAGGGGTGTGGATCTGCAGGCGGAATCGGACCTCTCGGGTCGAAACACGTTCATCTCCAATTTCGAGCCACTCTCACGGGACCAAGCAGACGCGATTCTCGAAGATGCGATGAATCTGTCCGAGTATTCAGCGCCCATGCGTAAGTTCCTGAAGTCATTGGCCAAACGCGATGACTTCGAGTATTTCGTGGCCTCCGACCACCCGAGAATGGTCGACGGGAAACCCAGCAAGAACATGCGATACCTGCAGGAGCGACCGGACCACGCCAATCCGCTTCATCGTCATCTGGCCGAGATCGGCACACGGCTCCACCGGCGGATACCGCCCGGCAAGCCCGTCTACCTGCCGGTGAATGCGGTTCTGCCCGGCCGGCGAAACAACCCGCCGGATCCTGCCGCGGGAATCCGTCCCTTATCCGTGTACAACCCGATCCACTATCAGGAACTGCCCGAGCTGTTCATGGACTTCGTGGCCAGCCTGTCCGGCAAGTCGCCGTCCACCACCGGTGCGGGTTCCGAGGGCGCACTCACCAAGGGGCCGTTCAATGCCCTCTCGACAACGACCGATCTGAACAACGCACTGGTGTCGATGATCCTGTGCGGTTACGGCGGTTTCACCACACCCGCCGGCCACATCGGTGAATGCCGGGTGGACCATGACATCAGCCTGTTGATGCCGGAGGTCTGGTGCAGGATCCCGGTGGAGGAGCGCGACCCTGCCTTTCTCATCCGCAAGGGCTATCTGGAGAAGCTCGAGGACTTCGAGTTCGAGGGACGTACGATACTTGCCAGCCGCCTGGGTTACCGCATTACCGAGCACTTCGCCCACACCTATCTCGGGAAGGTTTTCGACAGTCCCAACGCGGTCTTCGATACGGAACTGCTGAAGCCGGAATCCCATAATCCGGAGGCCTTCGCTGACGGGATCGATCACATCGTCGAGGCCCAGTGCGACGTCGCCCGGCAGTTCCTCAATGACGGATCCGTCGGCGACGCCTGTCCGCCGTTACAGGCCCTTCTCGCGATCATGGCCGAGGGACATCACCAGGGCATCAGCGCGACGGATCCCGCCTTCCGGGAGATGTTTACCCTGAATTACCTCATCAGCAGCGAGTGGTACCAGGAACGCCTCGATATCATGCAGCAGCGTGAGATCGCCCTCTGGTCCCGGCATGTCACCTACCTGCACCGCAAAATCACCGAGAACCCCGAGTTCGGCCGAGGTATGTCGGATCTGACGGAGCGGCTGCGTTTCGCCGAGCAGGAGCTGGCGCGGGTCCGCAGCCCGATGTACCGGGCGAAGCTGCAGGGGACGCTGGGCGCCGACTGGCTGCACAGAAACCTGAAGCAGGCGGTGTTTGGACACCATGTCCCCGACGTACACAGCGCTCCGATCGAATCATCCGTCACGACTGTCTGATCCGGCACGTGACCGGAAATTCGACATCGTCCCCACAACGACGCGCGACGGTCAAGGACCAGGCTCTTCCTCCCCGCTCCCCCCGGGAGTGGCTCCCGGCAGGGTTCGCACATGGATGTCGCGCTGGGGAAAGGGGATCTCGATCCCGTGCCGGCGCAGCGCAGCATCGATGGCCATGTGCAGGGCATGGATCAGGGGCATGCGGTCCCCGAGATCCTTTGCGAACACGCGCACCTCAAAATTAAGCGAACTGTCGCCGAAGCCGAGGAACAGGACGGCTGGCTCAGGTTCCTCCAACACCATCGGATTTTTCGTCGCGGTCTCCAGCATCACCCGGTGCGCCAGCTCGGTGTCGGAGCCGTAGGCAATTCCCACTGGCACGATGACACGTGTCACGGGATCGGAAAGCGACCAGTTGGTGAGCTGGTCCGTGATGAACATCTTGTTGGGGATGACCAGTTCCTTTCGATCCCAGTCCAGCAGCGTCGTCGCCCGGATACGAATGCGGGTGACCGTTCCCGTGACGTTGCCCACGGTGACGGTGTCCCCGACGCGCACCGGCTGCTCGAACAGGATGATGAGGCCCGACATGAAGTTACCGAAGATCTCCTGCATGCCGAATCCGAGACCGACACCGAGCGCGGCCACGAGCCACTGGATCTCCGACCAGCGCCACCCCAGCTTGTTGAACACGTAGACAATGCCGATGGCGGCGATCAGGTACTGAAGGATCGTGGTCGTGGCATAGCGGGTGCCGGGGTCCAGCGAGAAGCGACGCAGCACTGCGATCTCCAGCGTACCGGGAAGATTTCTGGCGGCGACGACGGTCAGCAGCGCGATCAGCAGGGCGAAGACGATGCTGCCCGCGGTGATCGCCGTCCGTGTGGCCTCGCCGCCAACGACGTCGGTCGCTTCCCACACGACCATCGTGTCCAGGATACCCAGCGCGGGCACGACGTTGCTCCAGGTCAACCAGAGCGTCACGATGACGAAGATTCCGATCGCGGTGTTCAGAACCTTGCGAGTCTGTTGGTCGATCGATTCTGGCGTCGGGCCGGGCAACTCCAGCATGTCGGCCAACGCGGCGTTTGCCTTGCCATCCATCACTTCCTGGCCTGCCAGCATGGCCTTCTCCGCCTTGCGTCTGCCCAGGGTGTCCAAGAGCACGATCTTCCGCTGCGCAAGCACCAGAAGACGAATGCCGAGGTGATACAGGATGACCGCGCCGAGTACGATACGCACCGTCGCCAGCAGCTCCCACTGAAGATTCAATGCCGTGTAATAGTATCCGTACAGCGCGAGGCCGCAGAAGCACAGCGCCAGTCCGAAAACCGCCCAGTACCAGACATAGCGAAGCCGGGTGATGAAGAAGTTGTCTGGGTTCTTTTCGTAGAATTCTCTCAACACGCCGGTCGCGGGGTTCAGTACCCGGTGGAAGAACACGAGCGAGACGATGACCAGGGCGACGAACGCGGCACGACCGAGACTCTCGTTGAACACAGGTCGCCCGGCCGATTCGATCAGTGCGGTGAGAAACAGCAGCGACAGCGCTGGCGGGACAAACCATGCCAGTTCCCTGCGCCAGGTCCTGACGGTCTGCTGCTCCCACCGGAAATGGACCCGGGCGACCCCGTAGGGAAAACAGAGCAGCTTGAAACCGATGAGGGTGAACGCCGTTGTCGAGATAGTCTGCAGCGCCCGCCCCGTCGCGGGGGCGAAGCCGCTCGGGTCTTCCGCCCCGTGCAGCAGCCCACCGGTAAACCAGAACAGCAGCGGCCAGGGGGCGGCGGCCAGGGCGGTAACGAGCAGCGCCCGCGCCGTCGAGCGGAAATGATCGGCGTAGAGCATGCCGACGCGCTCGTTCAGCCGTAGCAGGCTGCGGCGCATGAAGGCGCGCGAACGGAACAGCACGGTGATCAGGAAGGCCGCAACCAGGGTCAGCAGAGGATGGGTCAGCACCTGACGAAACAGCTCGGAAAAGGCATCTCCCCATTGCGCGGGAGACAGCAGCCATTGAACGGCCCGGCGAAGCAAATCTGCCGTTTTCCGGTTCACCGGTGAAGCGCTGGGAATCCAGAGCAGGTGCTCGTCCATGAAATCGCCGAACCGGTCGGAGGTCTCGATCGCTCGTCTCAGCCCGTACTCGATCTCGCCCAGCATCTGTCCGTACTTGCCATTGGTGGCGCCGAGCCTGCCGAGCAGGTCCCGTTGGCTCTGCAGCAGCTGATGTATCTCTTCACTGACCGCCTGCCGCTCTACCTCCGAAAGCGCCGTCTCGTCGATGGACGCCATCCGCGCCTCGACCGCGTGCCGGGCTTCGGAAAGCCTGAGTAGCCTGTCCTCGATATCGAACTGCTCGAACGCCGCGTCCGCCAGCGCGTCCTGCACGTCCTCGATACGCTTGCGATACCCGGTGGTGTCCGGCAAGCGTGCGCGCTGGGTACGCAGGACCTTTTCCAGGGACGAACTCAGGCCGGCGATCTCGAAGCGCTGCTCGACGCGCTTGAAGGATCGCTCCAGGGCCCGCAACTCCGTGTCGACCTTCTCGCGTTCCGCCGTCGCCGCCGTCAGTTCCGAGACCCGGCGCGACAACTCACCGCCCAACTGCGCGTTTTCTCTGGCAAGATTCTCGATCTGCGGGTGTTTTCCCGCCGCTTCCCGCTCCGCGCGTTCCGCCTCGATTGTCACCTCGAGGGCCTCCCTCTCCCTGGCCCGGACGACGAGGTTCTCCAGACCGGACACCCGCTGGCGCAGGCGCCTCACGAGGCGTTGTCCGAGGTCTCTGCGCGCCTCCAGCAACTGGAGGCGCGCACCCAGGCTGACGAGTTCCTGCTCGAGCATCGCGATCTCCGCCGAGACGTGTTCGACTTTACCCCGACGTGCAGCCATCAAGGCCGCGGCGCGTGGAGATGCGGCGTCTGTCTCAACCGTGGCAGGCAGCAGCGCCTTTAGCTCATTGAGTTGGCCGCGCGCCTCGGTAATGCGTCCCCGCGCCTGCTCTGGACGACGATTCGCATCCTCGAGCTGCCTGTCCAGGGTCTTCTGCTGCGCATCGAGTGACGCCAGTTCCGCCCGGGCCTCGAGCAGGGATTTCTCCAGATCCTTGAGTGTTGCATCACCGAGCGATTCCTCGATCGGGACGTCTTCCGACGCATCGATCTCCTCGATCCTGGCGCGGACGGCCTCGACATTCGGTGGCGCCAGGTCGATGCTGCTTCTGAAAAAGAATTCACGGTCCTGGTATTCGCCCGCGATCTCGGTGTCTTTGAGCGCGTTGTCATAAAGTTCAAGCAATTCGGCCTTCTGGCTGTCGCTCAAGGCGGCGTCGTCCTCGACGGCCTTACGGCGCGACTTGAGATGCTCTACGCTCATCTCTCCGGCAGCCATGGTGGATGCCGGGGCCTTCGAATCTGGCGCGGGAGCCTCCTGAGATATCGCACCCCCGCAGCACGCCAACACCAGGCACAGGGCTGTCCAGACACGCACGGCGAGGCGTGGCGATGGATTCGATTGCGGCGAGACCGGAATCACCTCACGGTGGCCGACTCGTTCCTGGCGGCGGAGCGATACCACGCGGGCGCATCGACGGGCAGCACAAAGGTCCCGTCTTCGTCTAGCGCTTGAAGCACGTTTGCGTCACGCCCGTACAGGTCTTTACGAAACTGGATCGCGCCGTCGTCACGCACATCGGCCGTGTAATAGACGAGCAGCACTGGAACCCGCTCGGGCAGACCCACCGTACGGGTCTCGCCGGTCTCGATCTTCCGTGCGATCCCCTCGCGGTCCCACTGCGGATCGGAACCGAGCAGGATCGCTGCCAGATCCCATGGCTTTTCGATCCGGATGCAGCCGGAACTGAAGGCCCGCCTCGAACGGCCGAAAAGCGCGCGCGATGGCGTGTCGTGGAGATAGACCATATGACGGTTCGGAAACATGAATTTTATCTGCCCCAGGGCATTCCTGGGGCCCGGCGCCTGCCTCAGCAGATAGTGGAAATTGTCCGACGTGATTCGTGACCAGTCCAGATCCCGGGGATCGACATCACGACCCCTCCCGTTGATGACGCGAAAGTCGTTCCTGTCCAGGTAGGCGACATCGCGGCGAACCTCCGGGAGGATGTCTTCATCAAGGATCCGTGGCGGTACCGTCCAGGTGGGATTCAGTACCACGTAGGACATCTCCGCGCGAAATACGGGGGTCATCCGGAAGGGCCTTCCCACCATCGCCCTGGATTCCCAGACGACCTCGCCCTTCTCGATCAGGTGGGCGCGGAATCCGGCGATGTCGACCATGAGGTAGGACTCGGGCACGTCGTGGAAAACCCAGCGGACACGATCCATATTGACCCGGATCTGCCCGATCCGCACCGCCAGGGGCACGTTCATGACCTCAAGGGTGTCCCTCCCCGCGATCCCGTCCTCGTCCAGTCCGTGGCGCGACTGGAATCGACGCACAGCGGCGACCAGCGCATCGTCCACGTACTCGGGGTCGATCGCCGACTCGTCCTCGAGGTCTCCTGTCACGAACAGCCGCCGGCGCAGCAGCGGAGTGCGCGAATCCCGGTTCCCGGGACGAAAGACCGGGCCGTCCGGTACGACCGGCCAACCACCCGCGTCCATCATCGCGCGATAGCGCCGCAACGCCACGCGCAAACCCCTGTAGCGGGGGTTGTCGGGTAACTGCGCTCTCAGGACCTCCTTCACCCGCCCCGCTCGAACCGCTTCCAGAAGCAGTTGGGCGGGATCGATACCATTGAGCCGGCGGGAATAGTTCCAGTTGGGATCGATGGTCACCGGATCGACCTTGCCGAAGCGATAGTGGTAACCGAGCCGCGCCATGGCATCGGTCAACAGCAACTCGCGCTCGACCTTCCGGGCAATACTGGCTGGGGGAATGACATCCAGCCGGCGCAACTCCCGGTGATGGTAGTCCCCGGGGTCCAGTCCCTCTTCGCGCGACGCCGAAATCTGCTCAAGCAACTGCTGCACGCTGGCCTTGTCGGTCCAGAGCACCTGGTATGCATTGCGTTCGTAGATTTCGGCGACGGTGAGGGGCGCGGCAATGCCAATCTCCGTCGCCACACGTTCATCAACGCGCAACGCCTCGATTCGTGCCCGCATCTGGCGCTCGAATGTCGCGCCCTCGGTCCCCGCCCAAACCGTTGCCAGGGCGAAATACAGCAGAAAAACACCGATTGACCGGAAATATCGACAACTCATTAAATATCGACAACTCATTCACAAACCCCATTGACGGATTGCCGATAAATTAATTGAATGTGCATCAAACCGACCATCTATTGAGGAGACACATGCAAAGTAACGCACCGTCATCGCTCATCCTTCCCGAGAATCCTTCGCGGCGCCGCTTCGCGGCCGGTCTTGCCGCATCGCTTGCCGGCGCGGTCATGCTGCCGGCCTGGGGTTCTGCCGCTGCCGCCGCTAGGCCGCGCGAACTGTCGCTTTATCACCTGCACACGGGCGAAAAGCTAAAGGTCGAGTATTACGACGGACGCAGTTACCGGGTAGATGTCCTTTCCGAGATCAACACCTATCTGCGGGACTTTCGAACCGGTGAGATCCACGAAATCGACCCGCATCTGCTTGACGCCCTGCATGACGTGCAGGCCAGCCTCGGGCGCAAAGGCACCTACGAGATCGTCTCCGGATACCGCTCTCCGGCAACCAATGCGGCGCTCAGGAAGAAGAGCAAGCGCGTCGCCAAGCGCAGCCTCCACATGCAGGGCAAGGCCATTGACATTCGGCTGCCGGGCGTGGATACCCTGAAGCTTCGCAGGGCGGCCATGGACTTGAGATGCGGTGGCGTGGGCTACTACGCCAAATCCAACTTCATTCACATCGATACGGGGCGCGTGCGTTACTGGTAGTCTCACCACCGCCCTTGGCAGCCGGGCACCGATTCCCCACCGATAGGTGCGTTCCCTACTGAATCCAGCCCCAGGCCTCATCGAGCTCATCTCCGTCAAAGACCCGAATCTCACCCTTGAAGAAGGGCTTGAATAGATTCACGGACCACCCGACCCAGTCCGGACCGCCCACGATCGCCACCTTTTCGAACGCTTTCGCGTTCTTCAGACCGAATTTCGCATCGTCCAGCAGGGCAGCCGGCTCCCAGCCGGTAAAACTGTCGTCCATGTAGACCAAGACCCGGACGCCGCCGTACTCATCGATCATCTTCTGCAACGCCGGGATGAAGGTTTCCGTATAGTCGTCGTCGGTCAGTTTTTCGCTGGCCTGTACGCCGAGGACCTTGCCTTCGCTGCGGGGCATCACTCGAATCATTGCGTTCTCCCTCTGGTATCTATGTATCTGAAATTGGATTAGGACACCGGGAATCCGTTCACCCATTGAGGATAGCGGAGTTTGAGCGCGGGGATCCGGGCGAGCTGGCGTCGCATTGTCCCCACCCCGACGGCGCAGCAGAATACTGCCTGATTTTATCGAGGATCGGCCATGGCAGGCGATGACATCGTCATCAGGGGCGCGCGGCAGAACAATCTCCGCGGTCTCGACCTCACGATTCCCCTCAATCGCTTCGTGGTGATCACGGGTGTCAGCGGCTGCGGCAAGTCATCCCTGGCCTTCGATACCCTCTACGCCGAAGGGCAGCGGCGCTACATGGAGACGTTCTCTCCCTATGCCCGTCAGTTCCTCGACCGCATGGACAAGCCTCGTGCCGACCGCATCGAGGGCATCCCGCCTGCCATCGCGATCGACCAGATCAACCCGGTGCGCACCTCCCGTTCGACGGTCGGGACCATGACTGAGCTGAGCGATCACCTGAAGCTCCTTTTCGCGCGGGCCGCTCACCTCTATTGCCCGGGCTGCGGGCGTCCGGTTCGCCGCGACACGGCCGACACCGTCGCCGTTGTGTTGTTACAGGACACCGCGCCGGGACATTCAAATACCGCCTGGATCGGCTTCCCCGTCGTCGTCCCGAAGGGCTATCCGGAACAGGAGGTTATAGAGGCGCTCAAGCTCCAGGGCTATGAGCGTCTGATCGGGAAGGAGGGCGATACCCTGGAGGTCCTGGCAGGACGCGTGCGGATCGATCCGGTGCACAAATCGCGTCTGGTCGAGACCCTGGAGGCGGCCTTTCGGCTCGGTCGCGGGCGGGTCTCCGTTCATTCCCTTCACGACGGGGCCCCGCGGGGCGCACCGAGGCGCTTCTCCGCGGATCTGCACTGCGCCGACTGCGACCGGCATTTCTCCGCCCCCACCCCTTCGCTGTTCTCATTCAATTCGCCCGCGGGCGCCTGCCCGAAGTGCCGGGGCTTCGGGCGGGTCATCGGCATCGATCAGGATCTCGTCATCCCGGATCGCAAGCTCTCCCTGGCGCAAGGTGCCGTGAAACCCTGGCGCACGGATGCCTACCGTGAATGCCAGGTAGACCTGGAGCGTTTCGCCCGCGGGCGCGGTGTGCCGCTGGACGTCCCCTGGGGCGAGCTCGAATCCCGCTCGCAACGGTGGGTCATCGAGGGCGAAGGAGACTGGGACGACGGCGTCTGGTACGGGATACGCCGCTTCTTCGACTGGCTGGAAGGCCGCAGCTACCGCATGCACGTCCGGGTGCTGTTGTCGAAATACCGCAGTTACGATACCTGCCCCGATTGTCGCGGCGCGCGTCTGGTCCCCGAGGCCCTGAACTGGCGCATCGGAAACGAACACGGAGGCGCCGAGTCGGCGTGTTTACCAGAGCGGAAGTTCCGTCCCGAATCATTCACCATGCCCGAAGAAGCCTTCCGCGAACTGCCGGGGCTGGGCCTGCACGACATCGTCGGTCTCCCCATCACGGGAAGCAGCACGTTCTTCGACCACCTTTCTTCCACATCGGGCGACGGCCTGGCCACGGCCCGGCTCCTCGACGAGATCCGGACCCGTCTGCGCTACCTGGTGGACGTCGGCCTCGGCTACCTCACCCTGGACCGGCAGTCACGCACCCTGAGCGGCGGCGAGGCGCAGCGCATCAACATGACCACGGCCCTGGGAACCTCGCTGGTCAATACCCTGTTCGTGCTGGACGAACCGAGCATCGGACTGCACCCACGCGACGTCGATCGTATGCTCGGCATCATCGCCCGCCTGCGTGACTCCGGTAATTCGGTCGTCGTGGTCGAGCACGACCCGCAGGTTATCCGCTGCGCGGACCGCATTATCGACCTCGGGCCGGGCCCGGGTGAACGCGGCGGACGGATCGTCTTCGAGGGGACTCCGCAGACACTGGCGAATGAAAGGGACTCGATCACTGCGGCCTACCTCTCAGGCCACCGGCGGGTCGGCGAGGGCTCCCCCCCCACCGGCAACGACGGTTCGCACGGATTCCTGGAGATCCGCGGTGCGTCGGAGCACAACCTCAAGGGCATCGATGTGCGACTGCCCTTACGCACGCTGGTCTGCCTGACCGGCGTAAGCGGATCGGGAAAATCGACCCTGATGAAGGACATCTGCTACCGCGCCCTCAAGCGACTCGCCGGCGACGCCACCGAGCCGCCCGGCGCGCACGTCTCCCTATCAGGACACGAAGGGATCGACGAGGTGGTCATGGTCGATCAGGCGCCGATCGGAAAGACCACGCGCTCGAACCCTGCGAGCTACGTGGGCGCCCTCGGCGCGATACGAAAGCTGTTCGCCGAACAACCGCTGTCAGTGGAACGCGGCTACACGGCCGGCACCTTCAGCTTCAATTCCGGCGACGGCCGCTGTCCAGACTGCGGCGGCAATGGTTTCGAGCACGTCGAGATGCAGTTTCTGAGCGATGTGTACCTGCGTTGCCAGACCTGCAACGGCAAGCGTTTCCGCCCGGCGGTCCTCGAGGTGACGCTGCGGGGACCCGGTCACGCCGACGGCGTCTCGTTCGATCGCATACTGGAAATGACGGTCTCGGAGGCACTGGCTTTTTTTTCGGCTTATCCTGCCGTCTCGCGCGCCCTTGCGCCGCTCGAGGCCGTAGGACTCGACTATCTGAGAATGGGCCAGCCCGTGCCAACCCTGAGCGGCGGCGAGGCACAGCGGTTGAAACTGGCGGGTCACCTCGCGAAGACCCGCACCGCGTGGCGCTCGGGCAAGGGAAAACTCTTTCTGTTCGACGAGCCCACCACGGGCCTGCACTTTGCCGATATCGACCGCCTGCTGCACGCGTTTCATTCGCTGATCGAGGCGGGTCACTCCCTGGTGGTGATCGAACACAACCTGGACGTGATCCGGCACGCCGGGTGGATCATCGATCTGGGCCCCGAAGGCGGCGAAGCGGGTGGAGAGCTCGTCTGCCAGGGCACACCGGAAGCCATATCGGCCTGTCGCGACAGCCATACCGGCAAGGCGCTGTCAGGCGCTTTTGACAGGGATCCCGATACGGTCCTACCCCGCGCGGACGCCGACCCGATGTCCCAGCCTGACACGTCGTCCGAAATACGGGTCCACCATGCGCGAGAACACAATCTCAAGAATATCGACGTCGGCATCCCGCGTGGAGAACTCACCGTGATCACCGGCCTTTCCGGTTCCGGCAAGAGCACGTTGGCCTTCGACATCGTGTTCGCCGAAGGCCAGCGCCGTTACCTCGAATCGCTCAATGCCTATGCCCGCCAGTTCGTGCAGCCCTCATCGCGCCCGGAGGTGGACGCCGTCCACGGCATCCCACCCACCGTGGCCATCGAGCAACGCACCAGCCGGGGCGGCCGTCGCAGTACGGTGGCGACGGTCACGGAGATCTACCACTTCCTCCGACTGATCTGGGTCCGACTGGGCGTTCAGCACTGTCCCGAATGCGATATCCCGATCGAACCGCGGCCGCCGGACGCGATCGTGGCCGAACTGGCGGAGAGCTCGCGTGGAAGGCGCATCGCCCTGTTCGCCCCGCTGGTGCGCTCGCGCAAGGGTCTCTATCGGGATCTTGCCCGCCGCTGGGGCCGCAAGGGCTCCCCTCACCTGCGCGTCGACGGCGAGTTGCTGCCCACCGATGACTGGCCGACGCTCGACCGTTTCCGCGACCACACCATCGATCTCCCGGTCGGCGAGATTCAGGTGACGCCTCGCAATGAATCCAGACTGCGTGACCTGCTGGATGCGGCACTGGGGCCGGGCAAGGGAACCGTCAAGGTCCTGGATGGAAAAGGAACGGAACGCAGTTTCTCGACCAAACGCGCCTGCCCGGGGTGCGGGCGTGGCTTCGAGGAGCCGGACCCCAGGCTTTTCTCGTACAACTCCAGCCATGGCTGGTGTCCGGCGTGCGCCGGGACGGGATTGAGCCTCGAAGAAACGCTCAACGGTGACGATGCGATAGCGGACGACGACGGCATCACGCAGGGATCGGAGACCCCCTGCGCGTCCTGTGGCGGCCGACGTCTCAACCCGGAGGCGCTCGCCGTGCGCTTCGAAGGGCTGTCCATTGCGGACCTCAACGCCTTGACGGTGACGGGTGTGGAAGATTGGCTGCGAGGCCAGAAACCCAGCGGACGCGCCCGGACCATCCTGCGCGACATTCTTCCTGAACTGCGCTCGCGGCTCAGGTTCCTGCGCCGTCTCGGCCTGTCCTATCTCTGTCTCGACCGTGCGGCCCCCACACTGAGCGGCGGCGAGGCGCAGCGCATCCGACTGGCGGCGCAACTCGGGTCGAACCTGCGCGGCGTGTGCTACGTGCTGGACGAACCGACGATCGGCCTGCACCCGCGTGACAACGGCCGCCTTCTCGATGCGCTGGAATCGCTGAGGGACAAGGGGAATACGGTTGTGGTCGTGGAGCACGACGAGGACACCATTCGCCGCGCCGGTCACGTGATCGACATCGGCCCCGGCGCGGGCGCGGGCGGTGGCCGCATCGTCGCCGAGGGGAACCTGAAAACGGTCCTGGATCATCCCGATTCGCTCACCGGCCGTTGTCTGTCCAGACGCGGGGCCGCCGGACCGACCCCGCGCCGGCGCAAACCGCAAGAAGCCGCAGACGGCAAACCGGTCTCGATTGGAGTGCGCGGTGTCCGCCTCCACAATCTTCGCGATCTCGACGTCGATATACCCCTCGCCAGGCTGATCTGCGTCACCGGCGTCAGTGGCAGCGGCAAGAGCACCCTGGTGCGCCGGGTGCTGTATGACAATCTGCGCAAGCAGTTGTCCGCGCGCGGCAAGGGGCAGCGAAAGCCACGTCTTATCTCATGTCGCGAAATCCTTGGCTCGGAAAACGTCGATCGAGTGATCGAGGTCGATCAGACCCCGATCGGCAAGACCCCCCGCTCCTGCCCCGCGACCTATGTGGGGCTGTGGAATCACGTGCGCCGCCTCTATGCCGAAACACAGGAGGCCCGCCTGCGCGGCTACGGAGCGGGACGCTTCTCTTTCAACGTCAAGGGCGGGCGCTGCGAGGCTTGCGAGGGACAGGGGGTCCGCCGGATCGAGATGAACTTCCTGCCCGATGTGCGCGTCACCTGCGAGTCCTGCGGCGGCTCACGCTTCAACGAGGAGACGCTCGGGGTGCGTTACCGCGACCGGACCATCGGCGAGGTACTCGCCATGAACGTCGACGAGGCTGCCGGGTTCTTCCTCGCGCACCACGCCATCCACCGCCCGCTGGACCTGATGCGCGAGGTCGGCCTCGGATACCTCACCCTGGGCCAGCAGAGCCCGACCCTGAGCGGCGGAGAGGCGCAACGCATCAAGCTGGTTGCCGAACTGTCGCGCTGCGCACCCGGGCGCGGGACAAGAACCGGCCCCCGCCGGGGCCGTGCGCTTTACATCCTCGACGAACCCACCATCGGCCTGCACATGGCGGACGTGGAGAAACTCGTCGCCGTCCTGCACCGACTGGTCGATGCCGGCCACACCGTCGTGGTCATCGAACACAACCTCGACGTCATCGCCGCCGCCGACTGGATCATCGACCTGGGGCCCGAGGGTGGCGAGGAAGGCGGACGGGTCGTCGTCGAGGGGAATCCTGAAGATCTCGTCAGGTCGAGGAGCGGGTCCCATACCGCGGGCTACTTGAGACGACACTTAAAGTAGTACTTTGAAGCTCTCAGGCCTTCGTAGACCTCACGGTTCGGCTCGGAGAACAGTCGGCGGACAAACGGTGATCATCCCGGACGCCAACCTGGTGACCGACGCGGAGTAGTTGCCATACCAGGGAGACATACGGGGGTTTCTGATCTTTCGGGGCCGCATGGGTATCCGGCAATTTCTTGGTGTGTAACTCCCAGACCAGCATCGGCTCCGCATCCGTCAGGCTGCGGAACGCCGTCGCGTCATTGGGTGCGGTGCGGATACAGGTGCAGTTCATCCACCCAGCTCGGGTTTACAACCCAAATGGAACTCGTCTCGGTGAGGCGCCGCAGCAATCCCTCGGTCATCTCTTTCCGAATGCGATCCCGGGCTCCTGACGAAATACCGGATGTCCCGAGGGATTTTTGCGCCTGATCCTCGGCATGCAGGACGATCGGCCCGACCTGCAACACCAGCGCCGCAATGCTCTCGGCGATATAGACGTCGGGCGAGTGTGCATGATGCCTGCCCCGCACGTATTCGCCCGGCTCCAGCGATTCGTCGGTGGTGAACCAGACCAGGTCGCCGGCAGCAAGGTCGCGCACATAAAGTCCGTACAGAGTCACGAATCACTCTCCGACAGGGACATGGACTACAAAGTGTTGTAAAGCCGCGCTGCGACTACCGCGCTCGTCTCATCCTGCGCAACCGGGCATCGATTTCTTCGATACGCTCTAGCAGATCGAGTGCGAGCGCGGCGCCGGCCAGATTGACTCCAAGGTCCTGCTTCAGGTGCAGCGTGACGCGCGTACGACGCAGGCTGTTTGCGGGGAAACACCAGTGGCGGCCGCGTCTGCCAGCGGGCTCCAGGATACCCTGCTCGACCAGGGCCTCGATAAACTCGGCCTCGACGGCGCAGGATCGGCACAGATCGGCCAAGGTGATTATCGTCTGCTCATCGATCAACTCGACGTCCAACACTGTCTGGTCCTTTTTGGCCATGGGCTCAGGATACCCCCATTCTCGCGCGAGGATTGAAACCCAGTTTGTCTTCCATCTGTTTGTAGATCGCCCTGGCAGCCTCACTGTCGGCCGGCGGCAGGTTGACCTCCAGGACCACGAACATGTCGCCGGGTTCCTTACCAGGAAGTCCCCTGCCCTTCAGACGCAGCTTGCGCCCCTGGCTGGAGTTCGCCGGGATCTTCAGACCGACGAACCCGGATGGCGTCGGCGCCCTGACGCTCGCTCCGAGCGCCGCCTCCCAGGGCGCGACCGGCAGATCGAGATAGATATCCGCGCCATCGACGCGATAGAACCGATGGTCCCGGAACTCCACCTCCAGATACAGATCCCCGGACCCGGCGTCTCCCAGTCCGGGGCCTCCCTGGCCGGCCAGGCGGATCTGCTGACCTGCCCGGATTCCCTTCGGGATGCGCACGTTCAAGGTGCGGTCCTGCGTAGTGACATGCCCGTCCTCGGTCAGTACGGGCATTCGTAGCGAAATGGAGCGGGTCGCACCGGTGAAGCTGTCCTCGAGATCGATCAGCACCTTGGCATGATGGTCTTCCCCACGCATGTGGAAGCTGCGCCGACCGCCCGAAGACCGTTGGTACGCACCAGCGCGGCCGAACAGATCCTCGAAGAAATCGCTGTGGGCGCCGGCCTCACCCGCGGTGTAGCCGCCTCCACTGAACTCGAAGCCGGCATCCCAGTCCGGTGGTGGACGGAAGTCCTGGCCGGCCTTCCAGTTCGCGCCAAGCTGGTCGTAGGCCGCGCGCTTCTCCGGATCCTTGAGAACCTCGTAGGCCTCGCCCAGTTCCTTGAACCGTGCTTCGGCGTCGGATTCCTTGCTCACGTCCGGGTGATACTTCCTGGCGAGCTTGCGATAAGCACGCTTGATATCGTCCTGCGTCGCGTCCCGCGCGACCTCCATGATTTCGTAATAGTCCTTGAATTCCATATAGCGCTACGGTGTCTCTTTGAAGAGCAGTCAGCCCCCTCCCACCGCGACGAGGGAGACACCAACCACTGCTGTACACTTCTTAGAGTTCGTAGTTCTTCCTAAGGCCGGCTGGAAAAGGGACGACGCGCATTTAGGCGATTTCTGTCAAATGACATACCATCCTGCTTGTCTTTGTCGTCCGTCCTCTATGTTGCGACAACAGTTGCATAGTCGAACAATGCAACTGTTGTCGCGTCTTGATGACAAACGAAAATCCGGCGCGATCTGGTATGCCATTTTCCGGCAATCGCTTTAACGTAGCCGCGTCGCTCCCCTCCTTCGTAGATTATTGTTGAACGCGATCGACTTTTATCGCAAGGGCGCGGGTCAGGGTCACCTGAATCGTGTCGCCTACTTTCAGCTCGTCGAAGGCGGCAACGGATTTGTCCACCTTTCGCTCAACCTCGGAACCGTCCTCAAGGCCCAGCGTGACCGTTCGGCTCTTCTTATCGATGGCCAGTACACTGGCTGAAACAGTAATCTGCTGAGCTACCATGCCCGCCGGCAATTCCCCCTTGGCAGCGCGGCCGGCGACTTCCTCATCCTCGACGTCGGGTGCCGCACCGGGTTCACCCAGCGCGATTGCGATGGACTCGTAGTAACTAACACTGACCGTATCGCCGACCTTGATCTGATCGAAGTTCGCGACCTGCTTACCGGCCTCCAAGGTCACCTCGTTACCTTCTTCCCCCTCCAGGGTGATCATTCGCGTTTTCTTGTCGATTGCTGTCACTTCCGCCGTGACGACTGCCAGTTCGCCGACTCCGGCGCCCTGCGCCAGCAGGTTTGCCCCTGGAATGGCACAAAGTGTCAGCAGTAGAAATCCTGACAGCAGCAGTGGTCTCAGTTCCCTATAGTTTGTGGCTCGCATGTTGCTTTCCTTCCTTAATGATTGTGATGGGGAGAATATTGTGCGCTCGCACGCGACACATGTCACGCCTATCGGGCGAGGACCAACGGATGCCGGGTCTGAACCGGATTGACCGGTCATTCGCATCGCTCATCGTCTTACTATACCCGTCGCGGACAGGTTTTCACGAGAAAGTGTGTGTCATATTCGTTTCGTGGCAAGGCGCGATGACGCGTAATAGCCGCTCTATTGCAAGGAATCGCAACGCCGCCACGGGACGAAGAGGGCGTGCAATTACCGGGGAAACCTGTCCGTGACGGGTATACATCCATGGGACCTGTTGCTATCGATTCCATGCTTGTGTCGCGCGCGAAGAACCATCTATACCATATACGGCAGGAAAGGCATGACCCTCTCTGCCGTCTAGGAGCCTGTCGGACTTAGGTGATCGTAGCGAGCATGATGGGAGAGCGAGATCGAATGTTCACGATTTTGAGGCGCATAGTGGGCCTACGCAACGAAAAATCGGGGGCATTTGAGCCGAGCTCCCATCAGCGCAGTAG